>SHYY01000078.1 GCA_009692555.1 Myxococcales bacterium | reverse complement strand
TCCTCTTCGCCGCGGTCCTGCTCACCGTTTCGCCCCTCGGCTGCGGCCACGTCCCGGTGGTGGTGCTCCCGCCGCCGCCTCCTCCCGAGCCGGCCCCCGAGATCAGCGGCGTGTGGGAGTGGATCTTCCGCTCCACCGACGAGCAGGGCGATGTCCGCATCGAGGAGGAGCAGTGGCACCTCGAGCAGCGCGGCGAGGCGGTGAAGGGCTACTACGAGCGCGCCGTCACGATGCGGTCCACCGACGAGCGCCTCTTCCGGTGCAACCGGCAGCTCGGCTTCACGAGGTTCACCCGCGTCCAGGTGGTCGGGACCCTTTCCGGCGAGCGGATGACCCTGAACGAGCTCGCCTTCGAGGCCAAGCCCGGCCCCTGCGACGATGGCGCGCGCAACCTCGTGAAGTACGTCGGCGAGCTGCGCGACCAGACCATCAAGCTGCGATGGGCCCCCCATGCCGGCCAGACCCTCCACCGCCGCGAGGCCGCGGGCGCCGCCGTGGCGAAGATCGTCGGCCTCGACGCGGAGCTCGGCCCGGCGACCGCCTCCGCCGGGAGCAGTGGGGGCGAGGCGCGCATCTCGATCGGCGTCGGGGGAGTCTGGGAGTGGGAGCTGAAGTCGATCGACGCCGAGGGGGACGAGCGGATCGAGCGCGAGGAGTGGCACCTCGTCGACAATCCCGACGGGATCGGCGGCTTCTACGAGCGCCACGTCACGCGCGTACGCGATGGCGGCAAGTTCACCTGCAGCGCCGCCGACCGGTTCGTCGTCACCACCCTCTACACCGTCGCCGGCACGCGGCTCGGCGATCGCGTCACGCTGACCGAGGTCGATTACAAGGCCCCCGCCTCGAAGTGCGACAACGGCCAGCGCCGCCTGGACACCTACCGCGGCACCCTCTCCGGCGACGGCGACGAGCTGGTGCTCTCGTGGGGCCCCGGCAACCAGTTGCTCCACCGCCGCCGCTGAGCCTGATCGGCCCGCCGACGGAGCGGTCGGAGCGTCGCGCGAATCAAGGCAACGCTGTTGCCGTTTTTTATTTAAAAAGTAAAAAAGAACCCCAAGTTCTACTTCTTCGACGCCGGGGTCTATCGCGCAATCCGCCCGCGCGGCCCCCTCGACAGCGACGAGGAGATCGACGGCGCTGCGATCGAGACCCTGGTTCTGGAGTCGCTGCGAGCCGAGAACGCCAATCGTGACCTCGGCTACGAGATCTCCTTCTGGCGGACCGCCGACCACAAGGAGGTGGACTTCGGCCTCTACGGCCCCGTCGGCCTGCACGCCTTCGAGGTCAAGCGCTCGTCCCGCTTCCGCGGCGGCGATCTGGCGACGCCGCGCCTGTTCTGCGACGATTATCCCGAGGCCGCGGGGTGTCTCCTCTACCGCGGCCAGCAGCGCTATCGCTTCGGACCGATCGACGTCGTGCCGCTTGGTGAAGGGCTCACCGGCCTGGCGGAGCGATTGGGGCCGCGTCCACCAACGGCAAAAGGCGCGGGCCTGATGGCTGTTCCCCTACAGTTCCCCTACCACCCCGCTTGTGATCGCGCGCCAGCTTTGCTCTACTCGCGGGCCCACGCCCTTGGAGGACCTCATGCGGTTTTCGCTTTCCCTCTTTCTGCTCGTCTCCGTCGCCGGCTGCGGTGGCAGCGGTCTCTCGACCAACCCGGATATCGCGCAGGCAGTGCCCGACCAGGCGGTGATGCCGCCCGACCTGGCGGTGACTCCGCCCGACCTCGCGATGCCCCCTCCCGACCTCAAGATGTCGGCGCCGATCGACGCCGCGGGGATCGCGTGCGGCGCCAAGACCTGCCCCAAGGGCGAGGTCTGCTGCGGCACCGTCACCGACGCTGGAACGCCGACGGGGACCTGCGCCAAGTCGTGCCCCGACGGCGGGATCACCATCTCCTGCGACGGCCCCGAGGAGTGCGGCGGCGCGCAGGCGTTCTGCTGCGGCAAGGTGAAGGTCCCGGCCGGTCAGTTCCCCGGCTGCGCCCAGAACTTCACCTCCGCCTCGGCGATGTGCACCGCGAAGTGCTTCACCGACATCCCCTTCAAGTGCGACACCACCTTCACGCTGCGCCTCTGCCACAAGGGCGCCGAGTGCGCCGATGACAAGGCGAGCCAGAACTGCTGCGACCTGAAGATGGGCGGCCAGGGCTTCACTGCCTGCGTCAGCGACATCATCAAGAACGTGGTCGGGATGGGCGGCGGGATGTGCTACCCGTAGGCCCCCGTCAGCGATCCTCGAGCGCGTCGAGGATCGGATTCAGGTAGTCGGGCGCCTTCTCGATCACCCCGCCGAGGCCCTTGCCGCCGGTCTCGGGGCGCTTGACGTCGGCGAACGCGCCGCGGGCGATCGCCGCGAAGAGCCCCTCGCCCGCGACGGTGGACAGGAGTTCGCGCGCATCGCCGAGCACCTGCCGGGCGCGGGCGACGATCCGCCCGTCGGGGTTCCACTGCAGCTCCTCGCCGAGGTGGCGCGCCGCCTGGAAGACGTAGTGCGCGCCCTTGATCGCGGCGAAGCGGTCCTGCAGGAGCGGGGTGTGGATCGACTCGGTCATCATCCCCAGAAGCTCGATCGTCTGCCCCGTCGCGACCCCCACCAGATCGAACAGTCCGTCGACGCGGTGCGACCAGAAGATGTCGCCGCTCTTGTGCTTGGTCGCCGGCATCCACTTGATCGGATGCGTCGGAAAGAGCTGGCGCACCAGCTGGGCCTGGGCGAGCTCGAGGAGCAGCGAGTCCTCCACCGTCTTGTCGATCTCGAAGGCGTGCCCGAGGCCCATCTGCTCGTCGGTGAGGCCGGCGCGCCGGGCGAACGCCTCGTTGATGAACTGCGAGGCGATCACGGTGTGCGCCGCGTCGATCGCGTCGGCGGTGGTGAGGTAGTTGTCCTCGCCGGTGTTGATCACCATGCCCGCGCGCGCGATGATCCGGCGCGAGAAGTACTGATCGCAGAGGGTCCGCCGCGGGTTGATGTCGCGGAAGAGGATCCCGTACATCGCGTCGTTGAGCAGCATGTCGAGCCGCTCCACCGCGCCCAGCCAGGCGATCTCGGGCATGCACAGCCCCGACGAGTAGTTCACCTGCTGGAGGTAGCGCCCGAGGCGCTCCTGCTCCTCGTCGAGGGCGGCGCGGACGATCCGGAAGTTCTCCTGGGTGGCCCAGGTGCCGCCGAAGCCCTCGGTGGTGGCGCCGTAGGGCACGTAGTCGATCAGCGACTGCGCCGTCGAGCGGATCACCGCGATGATGTCGGCCCCCGCCTGCGCCGCGGCGCGCGCCTGATCGGCGTCGTCGTGGATGTTGCCGGTGGCGACGATCACGTACTTGAGCGGCGTGCCCGGCTGCGCCGACGGTGCGAGGCGCGCCTTGGCGTCCTCACGGCGGGCGCGGGCGCGATCGATTCGCGCGAGCGCCTCGAGGGTGAACGGCGCGAGGGCGGCGCGCGCGGCTTCGACGCCTGGAGCACCCTCCCCGTCGTCGATCTCGGGGGCATAGGCGAGCGCCTCGGCGGCCTCCTGGGGACCGCTCGCGCCGCGCACGATGGCCCGTCCGAGAAAGAAAGCGATCCCGCGTCCCGCGCGATGGGTGCGGAGAAAGCGCTCGACGCAGGTGTTGACCAGCGGCACCCCGTCGGGGTCGGTCCCGTCGACGCCGTAGGCGCGCAGCACGGTGCGCTCGATCGAGCAGGTGGTGTGGCGATCGATCAGGCGGTGGACGCCGTCGGCGACCCGTCCGGCTAGCGTGCGGCACTCCTCGACCACCGCGGGGTCAATGGGCAGGGGATGCATGGGGAGCGAAATCTAGCTGCCCGGGGCGGCGCAACACAAGTGCGCCCCGCGGCGTCCTTCCCCCATGAGGCTCGATCCTGCTGTTCATCGCGGCCGCGACTTCCGGGTGCACAAGCTGGCGCACGACTTCACGCTGCTCGATCTGTGGCTGGTCCCGATCGACGCCGACCCCGCGCGCGGCGATCGCTTCCTCGACTTCTACCGGTTGTTCGCGGAGAACGGCATGGCCACCGATGGGGCGCTGGCCAACTTCCTGTTCCGGCTGCGCGCCGCGCTGGGCCGCTTTTTCGCCCTCGACAGCTCGCGCGATCGGCTGGTTGTCCCCGGCACCGGCGAGGCCAGCGTCGCGGGGCGGCTCAGGGATGACGATCGAGCGCGCAATCAGCTCGGCCGTGTCCCTCTCCCGCCACCGCCACCCCAGTTCGACCTGATCTACCTGTTCGACGACGAGGCGCTCCTGGAGGTTGCCAATCGCACCATCCACGCCCTCCTGCACCTGGGCTGGGCTCCCGCCGTGGCGGCCACCGCACGATCGAGATGGCGGTCTACATCAAGTCACGCGGGCGCTGGAGCGACGCCTACATGGCGCTCATCGCGCCGTTCCGCCATCGCGTGGTGTACCCCGCCTTGCTCGGCCGGATCGGCCGGCTCTGGGCAAAGCGGAGCCCCACCTCCCGACGCCGGTGATACCCTCCCGGGCCATGTCCGACGCTCTTTACCTCGTCGACGGCAGCGGGTTCATCTTCCGCGCCTACCATGCGCTGCCCCCCCTCACGACCAAGGCCGGCACACCCACCGGCGCCGTCTACGGCTTCGCGCAGATGATCATCAAGCTGGAGCAGGACTACCGCCCCTCGCATCTCGCGGTCGTCTTCGATGCCAGCGGCCGCTCCTTTCGCGACGACCTCTACCCCGCGTACAAGGCCCACCGCCCGCCGACGCCGGACGATCTCATCCCGCAGTTCGGCCTCGTTCGCCGCGTCACCGAGGCGTTCGGCGTCCCGCAGATCGAGCTCCCAGGCTTCGAGGCCGACGACATCATCGCCACCCTCACCCGCGCCGCCCAGGCCCGTGGCCTGCGCGTGGTGATCGTCTCGTCGGACAAGGACCTCATGCAGCTGGTCGCCGACGATGTGGTGATGCTCGAGACGATGAAGAACGTCACTTACGACGCCCGCGCCGTCGAGGAGAAGTTCGGTGTCCCCCCTGCACGCCTCGGCGACGTCCTGGCGCTGATGGGCGACTCGGTGGACAACGTCCCCGGCGTGCCGGGGATCGGGCCAAAGACCGCCGCGATCCTCATCCGGCACTTCGGCAGCCTCGATGAGGTGATCTCCCGCGTCGAGGAGGTGGGCAAGGTGCCCGGCCTGCGCGGGGCGGAGGGGGTGATGAACAAGCTCAAGGCGCATCTCGATTCCGCGCGGCTCTCGCGGCGGCTGGTGGCGCTCGACGAGCAGGTGGGTCTCCCGATCGGGCTCGATGATCTGCGCCGTCCCGAGCCCGATATGGGAAAGGTCGAATCCGTGCTGCGCGAGCTGGAGCTGGCGCGGCTGATCGAGCGAATGAGGCCGGCAACGGCAACGGTCTGCCTCCCTCTCCCGCTGGCGGGAGAGGGTCGGGGTGAGGGTGCAACGGCAACGGCGGCAACGGCAACGGCAACGATCGGCGCCGCCGAAGTGATCCTCTCGCTCGACGACTTGAAGGGCAGGGCGGCCACCCTCGCATCGCGCCCCGCCGTCGGTCTGGTGCTCGAGGTGGTCGGCACCGGCCCCTGGGCGCCGCTGGTCTCGATCACGCTCGCCACCGACGGTGTTCCGCCGATCTACATCCCGGTCGGGCACCGCTACCTCGGCGCTCCTGCACAGATCGCAGCCGACGCTGCGCTGGCCGTTCTTGCGCCCCTGCTCGGCGACGCCGCTGTGCGGAAGTACATCCATTCGCACAAGGCGGCCCATCGCGCCCTCGGGCGCTACGGCATCCCGCTCGCGGGGGTTGCCGGCGATCCCGAGCTCTGCGCCTACCTGATCGATCCCAGCCAGCCGACCGATCTCACCTCCCTCGCCGCCAGCGCCGGCGCCGTGGTCGAGGAGCGCACCGCGCTGTGTGGCACGGGCAAGAAGGAGGTCGCCTTCGACACCCTCGAGGTGGCGCACGCCGCGGCCTGGGCCGGCCGGCGCGCGGAGGCCTCCCTCACCCTCGGCCAGCTCCTCGGAGCCGAAGTCTCGCGGCGCGGCCTCGGCAAGCTCCTCGACGAGGTCGAGCTGCCCCTCGGCCGCGTGCTCGCGGTGATCGAGCGCCACGGCGTGCGCCTCGACGCGGCGTGGCTTTTGCGCCTCAGCCGCGAGACCGAACAGCGCCTGATCGCGATCCAGGAGGAGGTGCAGGCGCAGGCCGGCTACGAGGTCAACCTCGCCTCGCCGAAGCAGCTCCAGGAGCTGCTCTTCGATCGGCTGAAGCTCACCCCCACCAAGAAGACCAAGACCGGCTTCTCCGTCGACGCCGAGGTGCTCGAGGAGCTGGCCGGCGAGAACCCGATCGCCGCGAAGATCCACGAGCACCGCAGCCTCTCCAAGCTCAAGGGCACCTACATCGACGCGCTGCCGCACCTGGTCGATCCGCACTCCGGGCGCCTCCACACCTCGTACAACCAGATCGGCGCCGCCACCGGCCGGATCTCCTCGGTGGACCCGAACCTCCAGAACATCCCGATCCGGAGCGAGCTGGGGCGCGAGATCCGGCGCGCCTTCGTGGCCGATCCGGGCTGCCTCCTCGTCGCTGCCGACTACTCGCAGATCGAGCTGCGGGTGGTCGCCCACCTCTCGCACGACCCGCTCCTCACCGACTCCTTCCTGCGCGGCCAGGACGTGCACCAGCGCACCGCGTGCGAGATGTTCCTGGTCGCGCAAGGCGCCGTGACCCCGGAGATGCGCCGGATCGCCAAGGCGATCAACTTCGGGATCATCTACGGCCAGACCGACTACGGCCTCGCCCGCGCGGTCGGCATCAAGCGCGAGGAGGCGAAGCGCTACATCGCCGACTACTTCACCCGCTACGCCGGCGTCGCCCGGTTCATGGACGAGCTGGTGGCCGTCGCCCACCGCGACGCCGGGGCTCGGACACTGCTCGGCCGCTTCCGCCCGCTGCCCGATCTCGCCGCGCAGAACCGCACCCTGCGGATGCAGGCCGAGCGGATCGCGCGCAACACGCCGATCCAGGGGACCGCCGCCGACCTGATCAAGCTGGCGATGATCGCCGTGCAGGAGCGCCTCGAACGCGAGTTCCCCGAGGCGAAGATGCTGCTCACCGTACACGACGAGCTGGTGCTCGAGGCCAAGGAGGCCGACGCCGAGCGGGTCGGGCGGATGACCGCGGAGGTGATGGAGCAAGTGTGGAAGATGGACGTGCCGCTGAAGGTCGACGTCGGGGTGGGGAAAAATTGGGCCGAGTGCTGAAACGGTCGAGTAGCTCCTACTTCTTCGGCTCATTCTTGCCAGGCAGGATGGCCGGCGGTAGCTGCCTGGCAGTCGGCGCCTGATCGATTTTTCTGAAGTCGCGGCTGGTCGCCTTGATCCCCTTGCGCACGATGCGGATGTCTTTCTGCCGCCGGGAGGTTTTCGGGAGCCTGTCCCCCATCCCGCGTCATGACGGTGCGCACTTCGCGGCCCACCTCTTCCGCCGTTCGCTCGGCCGGGGCCTGGCCGCGCACAGCGCGCGTACGCAGGCGCTCCTCCGTCTCCTGGATCCGGAAGAGGTTCGCGGCCAGCTCGCGCTTGCCCATGAAGTCGAGCGGTGACCGCGATCCAGGGAGGCTCTTTCGTGACCGGAGCTGGCTGATCGACATGTTGTAGGGCCCAAGGTACCCCGCGTTCTGGAAGAACGGGAAGGACGCGACCCCGGCCCTCGCCGCGGTCAACGCAAGTCCCTTCTCCCCGTCGCCGATGTCTCCCCGGATGACGATCCGCTCAACCCCCTCGGCCTGCGCGACGTAGACCTCGCAGGCCCGGGCGTAGGTGACGAAGTACGCCTGGGCCTGGGCGACCTCCGGCTTCTTCACATCGCCGTTCATCGCGGCGAGGTAGCAGGCGAAGCGCGAGAGCTTGAAGTCCTCCTGCGTCTTGCCCTCGGTGTCCCGCGACACTTGCAAAATGTTGTCTCCGATATCTACATCGAGCTGCATGCACACCGTCATCGCCTTCTGGACGGACTTGCGGAAACTCCGGAGGTCCTCGTAGCCGAGGAGCCTTGCGAGGTCCGACGCCCACCAGAACACGGCGCCGTTCTCGTTCGCCAGCGCCTCGAACCCGGGCTGGCGGGGAGCGACGTGGAAAGGGCTCTTTTCGTCGGGCAGCAGGAGCGACATCTGCTTCTGTTCCCCGGGAGGCCGTCGTTCCTTCTTCGCCATCGCCATTACTTCTCCCTCGCTTCTGCGCCGGGCGCAAGATGCACGCTGCTGCTGGTTTCCTGCCGACCTCGACTTCGCACGGGTTTTCGGCTCCGCCGCGGAAAAGTTGCCTCGACCGCGGCCTGGGCAAGGCATGGTGGAGCCGCTGACGGGACCTGCCGGATCAGGACGAAAGCTGTTCGCCACGATCGGGCGCAGCGCCTCGGTCGCGACCGTGGCGGTGGCGGGCTCATCGTGCTCCACCGTGGCCGAGATGACGGCGGGGCCCCGGGGGCGCGCCCGGCGAGGTGGCGTGAAGAGTTCCCGGGGAATCTCCCCGCCCTACGATTTCGCGAGCCCGGCGAGCTTCTTCACGGCCGGCACGTCGAGCTGGCGCAGGAACGCGATCAGCCCCCGCCAGATCGCGTGGTAGCCGAAGCCACCGTCGACCATCTCGCGGATCGCATCGTCGGCGCTCCACCCGAACAGCGCCATCCGGTACGCCGCGACCATCGTCCCCGTGCGGTCCGCGCCGTGCTGGCAGTGCACGAACACCGGCTGCCGCGCCGGATCGGCGACGATCTTCAGGAAGCGCACGACGTGCTCGTTCGCGGGCGACCAGGCGTGCATCGGGATCTCCTCGTACGCGAGGCCGAGGCCGGCGATGATCCTGGCGTCGGAGTGGCTCTTGCGGAGGTTCACCACCGTCTTGACTCCCATCGACTTGAGCTCGCGGAAGCCCTCGGCGGTCGGCTGCGCGCCGCGGTAGATCCCGTCGCTGACGCGGTGCAGGTTGGGCAGCCCGGGCCGCGAAATGGGTACCCCCCAGGTGGCCGGCCGCGCCGGTGTGTCCGCCCTCGCAGCGACGGGGAGAGCGGCGAAACCGAGGAGCAGGAGGACGCGGATCGAGCGGGCGATCACCATCCCTCCATCCTAGCCGCGATACCCGGTGTATTGTCGCCGGATGATGCGCCGCCTCGCCAACGCCCTCCTCCTCGCCTCCCTGGTCCCCGCCGCCGGCTGCGGCACCGCCCCACCGATGGGCGCGACGCCGCTCGCACCGACCGACCCGAAGGCGCTCCTGAGGACGCTCGAGGACCTCGCCGCGTTCGGCGAGAAGCACGTCGGCACCGAGGCTGGACAGAAGGCGGGCGAGTACGTGCGCGGGCGCCTCCAGGCGGCGAAGCTCGGCGATCTCCACATGGAGAGCTTCGCCACCCCGCGCTACGATCGCGTCTCCTCGTCGCTGGCGGTGACCATCGCCGGCGCCGCCTCCAAGCCCGGGTTCGATGTCTTCGAGTTCTCCGGCTCGGGCCACGCCGAGGGCAACGTGGTCTACGTCGGCGTCGGCAGCGAGGTCGACCTGATGCCGCTCGACCTCACCGGCAAGATCGCTCTCGTCGACCGCACCGCGCTCTACCACCGCTCGACGCAGTACCGCAACGTCACCGCCAAGGGCGCGGCGGCGATGCTCTACGTCTCCGACGCCCCCGACAACCTGCGCCAGGTGGGCACCGTTCGCCTCACCTGGTCGTCGCCCTCGACCATCCCGGCGATCACCATCGGCAAGCTCGATGGCGCGATGATCCGCGAGGCGGTGGTGGCGAAGAAGGCGGTCACCGCCACCATCGACGTGCTCTCCAAGCTCACCCCGGCGACGGGAAACAACGTGGTGGCCACCCTCCCCGGCAAGGACGCCGGCCAGATCGTGATCGGCGCCCACTACGACTCCTGGTTCATCGGCTCGACCGACAACGGCGGCGGCGTGGCGGCGCTCCTCGCCCTGGCCGAGCGGCGGATGCTGCGCCAAAAGCCGCGCTACACCCTGGTGTTCGTCGGCTACGACGGCGAGGAGGTGGGCCTGCTCGGCGGCTACGACTACCTCCGCAAGCACCGCATCGTCGCCAAGGACCCGATCCTGGCGGTGCTGAACTTCGAGGTGCCGTCGGCGAAGATGGCCGGCCTCCAGGGGCTTGGTCGCTCCAACCAGGCGGCGCTCGACGAGGCGCTGAAGGGCGCGGACCTCGGCGTCCTCTACCCGTTCTATGGCCCGCTCGATGCGATCCCGAAGCTCTTCGGCGGGATCATCCCCACCGACATCCAGGGCATCTATCGCAACGGCGTCCCCACCGCCTCCACCGCCGTCGTACCGCCCTACTACCACACCACCGCCGACACGCCCGACAAGGTCGACACCGCGATGCTGGCCGAGGTGGTGGACGCCTTCGACGCGGCGATCGAGACGCTGTGCGCCACCGAGCCGGTCCGCTTCGCCGAGAAGGACCCCAAGATCTGGACCGCGGTGGCGACGCTCGCCCCGCGCGCCGCCGGTGCCCCCGCGGTGGTCCTGGCGACGATCACCAACAGCGACGGCGTTCCGCAAGCCAGCGCGCCGATCGCCGCCGATCTCCTGGTCGACGACTTCACCTTCGCCGCGCGCGTCACCGGCACCACCGACGCCCAGGGGAGGGCCACGCTGACGCTCCCCGGCCCGGCCACCGCGATGGGCGCGGGCGCCCGCTTCATCCACGTCACGTCCGGCCCCGACTACCCGCTGGTCGAGCAGATCGTCCCGCTGCCATGACCCGCAGCCGGTGTAGTATCGCGCGCATGCGTGGTCCATCCTGGCCTCTGGTCGCCGCCCACTTGCTGGTCGCGCTCTCTCTTGAAGGGCGGGCGGCGGCCGAGCCGCGTCCGAGCATCTTCATCAACGACGTCAAGGTCGAGGGGCTGCGCGGCCAGCGCTTCACCAGCGTCGACGTGCTGTTCGATGATCGCGGTGATCTGCGGATCATCGCTCCCGGCTATCGCGTCACCACCGTCGACAGCAACTCGGCACCGGCGCTGGCGGCGGCGCAAAAGGCCGCGGCGGCGACCGCGGCCGCGAAGGAAGGCCATCGCTTCTACATCGCCACCGTGCAGCCCAAGGTCGGCGCCGCCCAGTGGGACATCGAGGTCCACATCAACCAGGTGTTCGTGAAGAAGTTCCGCTCCCGCGAGGCCGAGCCGCTCCACGAGATCACCCGCTACCTGCGACCGGGGGCGAACCTGATCCACTTCACCGCGCGCCGGGAGGAGGGAGATCTCCGCTCCCACGCGGCGAGCGACTGGTTCGAACTGGCGGTCGGCGAGGGCACCGAGGTCAAGGGGCAGATGAGCCTCCAGAAGCTCACCAGCTACCGTCGCACAGCCGCCGAAACCGGCACCTACAACGGCGAGTCCACCCTTCAGGTTCCTGGACCGTAATTTCCCGTTGACAAGCCATTTTTCACCTGTTAGCTTGCCGACGCTTAACCAACGGCAACCATTGACACAAGTGGTGGTATGGACGGTCGCTCTCGCCTTGATGGTAACGGTCGCCACGGGATGCGTCGAGACGCAGAAAGTCGATCCCGAGGGCTCCGAAAAACAGTACCAGCTCGCGGCCCAGCTCTTCCACCAGAAGCAGCAGCGGGCGGCGCTCGAGGAATTGCTGAAGGCGGTGAAGATGAATCCGCTGAACGCAGACGCCTACTACCTGCTGGGGATCATTGCATTGCAGCAAGCGAGCGAGGGCGAGGAGCTGTTGGAGCGTCAGAACTGCCTGCGCGGCGAGGAGGGGAAGCTCCTGCGCGCGGAGGTGGATGTGAAACACACGGAGGCGGAGGGGTACTTCCGCAAGGTCGTGGAGATGAAGCCGGACATCTCGGAGGCGTGGAACAGCCTGGCGGTGGTGGATCTCTACTTCCATCGCTGGGACCAGGCGATCGCCTCGGCGGACAAGGCGCTGGCGAGCCCGATCTACCAGCAGCCCTGGGCGGCGCAGGGCAACCTGGGCTGGGCCTACGCGCAGAAGAAGGAGTATGCTCGGGCCTCCAAGGAGTTCCGGCAGGCGCTGTTCGCGAATCCGCAGTTCTGCGTCGGCAGGTATCGGCTGGCGCGGAGCTACTTCGAAGCAAAGAACTTCGACTCGGCGGTGGAGGAACTGGAGAAGGTGACCTCGGATCCGAAGTGCCCGATTCAGGAGGCGTACCATCTGCTCGGCCTCGTCTCCTTGATGCGCGAGGATCGAACCCGCGCGACCGCGGCGTTCCGGCGCTGTCAGGAGATGGCGCCCAAGAGCTGCCTGGCGAGGGAATGCGGGACCGCCGTCAACTAGGTCCGGTCGCCTTGGCGCCGGCGCCTCTGCCGACACCTCTGCCGACACCTCTGCCGACGGTCGACCGCCGCCCGGCGGAGCATATAGGCGCGTGGCTGCGAAGGCAGCGCGAGGCGAAGGGGATTCCGCTCGAGGACATCGCCCTCAAGACCAAGATCAAGCACGAGTTCCTGCGCTCGCTCGAGGAGGGCCGGATCGACGAGCTTCCGGCGCCGGTGTTCGTGCGTGGCTTCGTGCGCGCGTTCGCGATGGCGATCGGGGCGAGCGCGTCCGAGGCCGCCCGCCGGATCGCCGAGCACTACACGTCCTGCGATGCCGCCCTCGCCCCTCCGCCGACCTCGTTCCTGGAGCTGCCCACCGACAGCCGCCGGCGCTTCGGGCTGGTGCTGGTGGTGCTGGTCATCCTGATCGCCGCGACGCTCACCCTCTCGCTCCTCCTGCGCCGCGCTGCCCCCACCGCGGCGGGCATCTCGCGCGCCGATCGGCCGCCGATCACCGACGTCCTGATCGGGTAGGAGCGGCTCCGCCGACGCCATGGAGTCGGCCAAGCTCAATATTCTCGTCGTCACCGTCGAGCGGCTGCTGCGCCGGGACGCGGTGCGCCCGCTCGAAAAGATCCTCTCGCGCAATCACCCCGCCGATCTCGCCTCGCTGTGTGGTCGCCTCGAGCCGCCGGATCGCCAGCGGGTCTTCGACTGCTTCACCGACGATTCGCGTCGCGCCGAGGTGCTGGCCCACCTCGAGCGCGATGTCGCGACCGCGCTGCTCACCTCCTGGCCGCCGGAGCGCGCCGCGCAGGTCCTGGCACGGATGGACGCCGACGACCGCGCCGATCTCCTCGGCGCGCTCCCGCCCGAGCACTCGCGAGCGGTGCTCGACCGGATGGTCGGTGAGAAGGCGGAGGAGGTGGAGGGGCTGCTCGGCTACGGCGAGGCCACCGCCGGCGGGATCATGTCGCCCAACGTGTTCTCGCTGCAGCGCCAGACCACCGTCGCCGAGGCGATCGCCGTGCTGCAGGGGGCGGAGCGCGTGGAGATGGCCTTCTACGTCTACGTCATCAACGAGTTCGGGCACCTCGTCGGGGTGGTCTCGCTGCGCCAGCTGGTGACCGCGAAGCCCGAGACGCGGCTCGACAAGATCATGATCTCCGACGTGGTGAGCGTGCGGCCGGAGGTCGATCAGGAGGAGGTGGCGCGGATCGCCTCGCGCTACAGCTTCCTCGCGGTGCCGGTGGTCGACGAGTCGAACAAGCTGCTCGGGATCGTCACCATCGACGACGTGATCGACGTTCTGGGCGAGGAGGCGACCGAGGACATGCTGCGCCTCCAGGGCGCGGGGCAGGAGCTGGCGACCACCGAGTCGGCCTTTCGCTCCGCGCGGATCCGCCTGCCGTGGCTCCTCGCGACCGCGCTCGGCGGCTGCTTCGCCGCGCTGGTGATCGCCGCGTTTCCGACGGTGAGCGGGATGGTTCCGGTGGCGGCCTTCATCCCGGTGGTGATGGCGCTGGCGGGGTCGGTGGGCACCCAGGCGGCGACGATCGTGGTGCGCGGGCTCCAGACCGGACGGCTGGTCCGCGGGGCGCTGGCGCGCGCGGTGATGCGGCAGGTGGCCGTCGGCCTGGTGGTCGGGACCGTCTATGGACTGCTCGTCGGTGGCTTCGGCGTCGCGCGCTTCTGGGACCACGGGGTCCAGCCGCTGATCCTCGGTGCGGTGATCGGCGGCTCGGTGGCGGCGTCGACCACGCTGGCGTCGCTGCTCGGTGCGGCGCTTCCGGTCGGCTGCGCGCGCCTCGGGTTCGATCCGGCCGTGGCGACGGCGCCGCTGGTGACGACCACCGTCGACCTCGCGGCGATCTTCATCTACTTCGGATCGGCCTGGCTGTTCCTCTAACAGGGAGGCTCTGCCCGCCTCCCCTCCGTCGGGCGGAGCCCGCCGGAGCCTCCCCTCCACCGCGCGTTGCTCGCGCGGAATCCGGATCGCAAACCGCGCGAGATATGGATCGCGATCCGCGAGATCCTGGTTAGACCAGGCAGCTACTTCTAGACCAGGCAGCTACTTCTGAAGGCGATCGCCCACCCACGGGGCGACGTTCCACAGGCGGGTGATCTGCCCGGTGACGATCACCATCACGATCCGCTCGCCGAGCTCGTCGACGGTGATGTCGAGCGCCTTCTTGTCGCAGGCCATCCGCCACAGGACGCCGCTCTCCTTCCAGATCCCGTCGACGCGCAGGCGGAAGCGGTCGACCATCGGCGCCACGCCCACCGAGCCGTAGGCCTCGATGATGAACGACTCCGCCTTCGAGCCGCCCATGCTGCGCAGCGAGACCACCACCTGGTTCGGATTGCGCTTCACCTCGAGGCTGAAGTCGCCGTTGAGGTTGGAGTCGCGGGTGGTGACCGCGGGCGACTCGGTGTACTGCACCGGCCGCTGGATCGGCGCCGCGCCGTTGAAGCGCCGCACGCCCTCGCGGATCTGCTTCGCCAGGACGAAGAAGCGCTCGGGGACCTCGGCCGAGAGCTTGGTCTGGCCTTCCATGTAGTCCTTGCGGGCCTGCTCGCGCTTCTTCAGCGAATCGGCTTCGAGCTTCGCCAGGTCCTCCAGAGTCGGCTGCTTCTCCGGCATGGGTCTCCCAGGCGCCCACCGGCGCCGGCTGCGAGAAAGGGCCGCATTGTACACCGGCGACGACGCGGTGGCGTAGAGTAATTGGGATGAGCAAGGTGATCACCGACGCGATCGTGGTGCGGGTCGTCGACTACGGCGAGGCCGACCGCATCGCGACGCTGATCACCCGCACCGCCGGCAAGGTGTCGGCGCTGG
Source organism: Myxococcales bacterium (assembly GCA_009692555.1). Classification (GTDB taxonomy): domain Bacteria; phylum Myxococcota_A; class Polyangia; order Palsa-1104; family SHYY01; genus SHYY01. The sequence continues at coordinate 10,730 of SHYY01000078.1, read as the reverse complement.
CCCGCAGCGCAAGGCGGAGCCGCAAGCGCTTCGGCGGCGCGCTCGAGCTGTTCGGGGCCGGCGAGGCGACGCTGGTGGAGGGCGGCGGCGACCTGTGGCGGCTGGAGAGCCTCCACTCGCAGCGGGGCTTTCCGCGGCTCTCGCAGGACGTGGCGCGCCTCGCCCACGCGGCCTACGTCTGCGAGCTTTCGCGCGAGCTGTCGCCGCACCACGGTCCCGAGGAGCGGATCTACACGCTGCTCGACGAGATGCTCGGCCTCCTCGACAGGGGAGGGGAGGAGGCGACGCTCCCCGGGGCGGCGGCCGCGCTCCTGCGCGCCTTCGAACTGGCGCTGCTCGACGCAGCAGGGCTGGCCCCGTCGCTCGACCGCTGCGTCGGCTGCGACGGCCCGGGAGGCGAGGGCGATCACCTCGATGCGCGGCGCGGCGGGCTGGTCTGCGCTGCCTGCGCCGCGGGCACCGGATCGCCGTCGCTCGCGCCGTCGACGCGCCGCGTGCTTCAAGACGCGCAACGGGTGGCGCTCGGCGATGCCCGGGCCAGCGCGGCGGCGGTGGCACCCGGCGATGCGGAGGCGGCGCGGGAGGTCCTCCAGTCGCTGCTGCGCGAACACATCAACAAGCCGCTCCGCACGGTGGAGTTCATCGAAAAGATGAACCATCACGGGTGGTCGACGCGCCAGAGCTGAAAGCCCGCGTCGTCCAGCAGCAGTCGCCCGGTGACCGCCGCGTCGCGCGGCCACGGCAGGCCCGGGTAGAGCGGCCCGGTGCGGACCACGATGTAGTCGTAGTAGCTTGCGACCGCCGCGGGCAGCACGCTCCCGCGTCGCGCCGGATCCCAGGGCCGGTCCACCAGGAGCGCGTCGCGCGGGACCGTGTCGCGGTAGGTGAACCCCAGGCGCGTCAAGCTGAACGAGGCGAGGCCACCGCGCGCCGCGTGCAGGTATCCGCCGAGGTGAAGGTTGCACGGCAGCGCCAGCCCGGCCGGAAACGGATCGTACACCACGGTCGCCACGCGACTGCCGAGCGGAACCTGCGCGGCGATGCGATCGAGGGGGCGCAGCGCCTCGTCGAAGCGTGCGAACGCGTGGTGCATGAGCGCGAGGGACGAAGCCGCCGCGACCACCAGGCCGAGGCGCGCCGGTGCCAGCCCACGCACTTCCAACAGGTCGCCCGGCCGCCGCATCGGCAGGATCCAGAGCGTCGCCAGCGCAACCGTACTCGCCGTCCGTCCTGAGATGGCCAGGCTGCGCCAATGCGCCGGGGCGGCGAAGAGCACCAGCACGAAAAGGCCCCACAGCGCCCAGCCGGCCGCAGGCCAGCCGCTGCTCGCTGGCGAAACGCGCGACCGCCCGATCGCCAGCGCGCCAAGCGCCACCGCGGCGAGGGCGCCGAGGTAGGCCCAGGCTGGACCGTCGCCGGCAACTCGCAGCCCCGTGCTCCAGGGGAGCGTCCACGCCATGGTCCACGGGGGGTACCAGACCGCGCCTGCGTCACCCGCAGACGCACCCCCCACCGCGGTGCCCGATACCCACCCGCTACGAAGCATGTAGATCGCGAGCAGCGCCTGGCCGGGCAGCGCAGTTGCCGCGAGCACGGCGGGCCGCGCGATCCCCTCCCCCCGCGTCCGCCAGGCGACCACCCCGAGCACCCCCGCCGCCGCGCCCCAAAACGCCGTCACGTGGGGATGAACGAAGAACACCGCCGCTCCGATGAGGGTCAGCCCCGTCGCGCGAAGTCGCCCGCCGCGCTGCAGGAAATCGATCGCCAGCACGGTGCCCCAGAGGAGCAGCGCCACCCCCGACGCATAGGGCGCGAACCCCCACAGCAAGTTCCCCTCGACCAGGATGCAGAAGGTGCCGAGGGCGACCCACCGGTCACGCCCCAGGCGACGCACCAGCGCGAAGGCGGCCAGCGGCATCCCGAGCAGGTAGGGGAGCAGCGCCGCGCGGAAGCCGAGCGAGTCGCCGAGCAACCGCCCCAGCCCGACCTGGAGCTGACGCATTCCCTGATACGGGAGAAACCAGCCGGTGCTCCGATAGTACTCGCCGAGACGCCACGCCGGATCATCGAGGTGCGCCGCCAGCGTCGCCTGGGCGCAGTGCTCGGGCCAGTCGTGCAGCGGCAGGTAGCGGTAGGCGAGCGGCAGCGCCCCCGCCGTCGCCAGCAGCACCGCGAACACCGGCCAGAAGAGGCGGTCCAGCGGATCGTGAAGCCCTGTGGCGCGCGAGTCTGCCTCCGTCAATCCGACTCCGGGGATCCACGCCGGAAGAGCCGGCGCAGCGCGAGCAGGCAGAGCAGCGCGACGAGGCCGGCGCCGGGCGCGAGGCCGGCCCTGGGCGCAGCGATGCGGCAGCCGCAACCACTCGGGGCCGGCATCGTCATCGGGGGCGGCGCGGGCCGGACGCTTCTCAGCGCCGCGGCCGGGACGATCTGGCCGTAGCCGTAGTAGCCGTCGTGCCCTTTTGCATCGGGGCGGGCGAAGGGGGACTGGCGCGCGGTCGCGGTGAGCGCCCGGGCGATCTCGTCGGCGGTCTTGTCGGGCGCGAGGCTGAGGAGCAGTCCGGCGACCCCGGCGACCAGCGGGCAGGCCGACGACGTGCCGCCGAAGCTGGCCGTGTAATCCCCGGGATCTTCGCCCGCCGCGCCTGAGATATCGGTGGTCAGCGTGCCGGTCGGCGACACCACCGCCACCGCGTCTCCGCCGTTGCTGAACTGCGCCACCTCGCCGAAGTTGTTGACCGCACCGACGGTGAGCACGCCCCGCACGGCCTGCAGTTCGTCGTTGGCGACGGTGCGGTTGTCGTTGCCGGCCGCGAATACCACCAGCGTCCCTTTGCCCTTCCGCCCCTTGTCGTGCACCTCCTCGATCGCCGCCGCGAGCATCGCCGGCACCGGCTGCGGATCCTTCAATCCCCAGCTGTTCGACACCACCGCCGCGTCCACGTCGAGGGCGAACTGGAACGCATCGATATCGGCCGACAGCCCGATCAGGCCGCCTGCACCACCGAGCAGACGCACGCAGCGCATCCGGCAGCCCGGGCACGCGCCGGCGATTCCGATCCCGTTGTCCGTCGCCGCGCCGACCAGCCCGGCGCAGGCGGTGCCGTGGTTGTCCCCCTTGGCATTGCCTGGCGACGGATCGTCGTCTCCGTCGACGACGTCGAGCCCCGGGTCGAGCTTGGCCTTCAGATCGGGGTGGTCGCCGTCGCAGCCGGAGTCGACCACCACCACCGTGACCTCTGGCTTGCCGGTCTCGATCATCCACGCCTCCTCCATCGCCATGCGCGAAAGGAACCACTGACCGGAGTAGCGCGGGTCATCGGGCGGGATGTGGATCCCGTCGCGAGCGTGCTCGACGTGAAAGTCGGGGAGCGCCTCGCGAAGCTCCGGGATCGCCGCGGCCTGGAGGCGAGCCGCCAGCGCCAGGCCGTCACCGCCACCCGGGTCCTCGACCAGCCACAGCCCGATCGAGGGCATGACCGCCCGCACTGCGCGCACTCCGATGCGGGCCCACAGCCCCGCGCCCGCGCTCCCTGGGGCCACCTGGATGAGCGCCCGCCCGTCGACGAACGCGGCCACCGTGCGCCCGGTGGCGGGATCGCCGAGCCGCACCGGCACGAGACCGCCTGCGCCGCGGGGGCCGAGCCGGACCACGGTGCGGGTACGTGCTCCGTCGCGCAGCTGCGTCGACGCGACCTCGTGCGCCGCGGCGGGCAACCCCAGGCCGAGGGCAATGACCACGATCGAGCGATGCGCTCTCATCGCATCGAATTGTAGATGATAAGATGCCCGCCATGCTGCGCTACCTGCCGTTCGCTTCCCGCTTCGCCGTCGCTGTCGCCCTGGTCGGTTGCAACTCGTCCACCACCGGGCTCGGCGTGCTCGACATGGCCGGCGGCTCCACCCCGGACCTGGCGATGGCCGCGCAGACCTGCGCCCACAAGGTGGAGTGCACCGACCAGTCGGTGCTGGAGCTGAACCTCTTCCGCAAGGTCAGCCCGGCCAAGATCGTCAGCACCGCAAAGGGCGGCGGATGGGAATCGGCGGTCGACGCCACCGGCGGCGGCTTCAGCCCGACGCAGTCCTACGTCTACGCGACCTTCACCGATCAGGGGCTGAAGAAGCTCGACATCACCGACGAGGACGCCTTCGCCTCGATGGACTGGGACATCGCCTTTCGTCGCTTCGTGATCCGGCTCAACAGCGGCATCTCCGGCCCCTCGTGCGTGACCGGCGCGCGGACGCCGGCAGCGACGGTCTACGACTCGCTGGCGACGCCCCCGGCCAACCTCGAGTACCGCACCGAGGAGTACTTCACCAAGAGCTGCGACTACGTCCCCGACGGGTCGGGCCTGAACAGCCCCGGCACCGCGCTGCAGAGCTTCTGGGAATACCCGGGCTGCGTGAAGATGACCGGCAACGTCTTCGTCCTCAAGCGCGCCGACGGCACGACCGTCAAGTTCACGGTCACCGGCTACTACGAATCCGCGGCGCAGATGACCTGCGAAAAGACCGGGATGGTGCCGATGGGCTCGGTGGGCGGCAAGGTCGGGGTGCGCTGGGCCTTCCTGAAGTGAGCGTTCGCGCCGCCATCGCGTGGGTCTTTCTGGGCATCGCCACCGTCGCTGCGCCGGCCCGTGCCATGCGCCCCGACAAGCCGGGCACAAGCGAGATGTTCCGCTACGCCCCGGGCGACAAGGTCGAGGCGTGGCCCACGAAGGGCGGCAACTTCTCGATCCACTTCACGCGCGTCGGCGCCCACGCGGTGCCACTCGACGACCTCGACAAGAGCGGCGTCCCCGATCATGTCGAGCAGACCGGCGCGCTCTACGAGGAGGTGCTGGCCTCCTACCGCAAACTCGGCTTCCGCGCCCCGGTCTCCGACGCCAAGGTCGCGACCGGCAACGGCGGCGACGCCCGCTTCGACGTCTACCTCCTCGACTTCGCCGGCAAGGCCGACGGCGCCTTCCGCCCCGAGGACTGCGACCCGGAAGACGTCTGCACCGGGTTCATCGTCCAGGAGAACGACTTCGCCGGCTACGCCTACCCGTCGGTGACGATCGGCAATCGCATCCTCGCCAGCCACGAGTTCTTCCACGCCGTGCAGGCCGCCTACGATTCGCAGGAGGGCAGCATCCTCGGCGAGGGCACCGCGGTGTGGGCGACCGAGAAGTTCGATCCGACGCTCTCCGACTTCGAGGGCTTTCTCGCCGGCTATCTCACGCGCCCTGACCGATCGCTCGACAAGCCGCTGCCGGGCCCGGTCGATCCCTTCAGCTATGGCTCGGCGATCTTCTTCCAGTTCCTCGACGAACGGTTCGGCGCGAAGGTGATCCGCGAGCTGATCGAGATCACGGAGAACGGCCGCCACGGCCACGAGGCGGGCAATCCCGGATGGTTCCCCGATCTCGACGCGCTTCTCCAGCTGAGCTACGGCACCTCCTTCGCGGAGGCCTTCTTCGAGTTCGCGCGCTGGAACCTCTACACCGGCAAGCGCGCCAGCGCGGCGAAGTCCTATGACCGCGGGGCGGGGTACTCCTACGTCCGCCTCGACAGCGAGAAGATGCCACTGGCCCTCCCGTCGCTGCGCGTGTTCCCGGCGGCGACCAGCTACTTCAAGATCGCGCCGGGCGGCCGGACGATGGTGACGGCGGCGCTGCTCCCCGGGCCGAGCACCGGGATGCGTCTCGCGCTCACCACGCGGCGGGGCGACGCGATCGCCGACCCGGTGCTGGCTGGCGCCGACCTCACCGCCACCGTCGACGCGACGGGAGCCGACGAGGTGATCGTGGTGATCGTCAACAGCGCACAAGTGGGCGAGAGCGAGCGCCCGGCGGTGTGCGTGGGCGACGGGGCGGAGGTGGCGGCCTGCCGCGCGAAGCTCGCGCCCATGATGCCGATGGACATGGCGCCACCGTCGGAGATGCCGCCCGCGGGGATGGGCGGCTGCGTGGTCGGCAGGAGCGGGCACAGCCGTAGCGTCGTGCTGGCGCTGCTGCTGTTCGTCGTCCTTGCGGCACACCGGATCCGGACGCGCCGCGATCGTCCGACGATCCAGTGTCCCGACACCGAAGTTCGTTGCATCACTACTGCACGCCGTCGAAGGTGGTGACGCTGTCGTTGTTGAGGCGGAAGGCGTTGGCCTCGTCGGTGTCGATGTGCAGGTCGAGCGTATACTTCGCGCTCACCCGGATCAGGACGTCGCCGAGCACGCCCTCGCGATCGCCGTCCACCCGCACCCGCACCAGGTCGCCGTCCTTGACCACGAAGCGCGTGGCGTCGTCGGGGTGCATGTGGACGTGGCGATGCGCGAGGATCACGCCGTGGTCGATCGCCACCGTGCCGCACGGGCCGCGGAGGGTGATCCCGGGCGTACCGGCGATCTTGCCCGACTCGCGGAGGGGGGCGTCGATCCCGAGCCCGATCGCGTCGGTGCGCGCCACCTCCACCTGGGTCTCGGCGCGCAGCGGGTTGATGATCGCCACGCGCTGGATCTCGCCCTTCGGGCCGATCAGATCGACCGTCTCGCGGCACACGAACTGACCGGGCTGCGAGACCGGGCGGCGCTCGGCGAGCTCGTGGCCCGCTCCGAACAGCGCGTCGCAGTCGGCGCGCGAGAGGTGGACGTGGCGCACGCTCACACCGACGGGCACCGAGGCACCGCCGATCCGGGTGCGCGCCGCGGTCGGGCCGGCGATGGTCCGGGCGACCTCGCGGGCGATCGTGCGCTCCTCGTCGGTGACCACCACCAGCACGCGGGCCCTGGCGCTGCGCGAGGAGACATCGACCACGCCGCCGCCGGCGCGCGCACGGCATCCCTGGTTCTGCCCCTCGTCGAGGCTGACGCCCATGAAGAGGAGGCCCTCGCAGGCCGCGGCGCGCACCCGGGCGCTGTTCTCGCCGATGCCGCCGGTGAACACGATCGCGTCGGCGCCGCCGAGGACCGCCGCGTAGGCGCCGATGTACTTGCGCAGGCGATGGACGAACACCTCGATCGCCAGCTTCGCGCGATCGTTGCCCCCGTCGGCGGCGCGCTCCACGTCGCGAAAGTCGGAGGAGACGCCGGAGAGTCCGAGCAGCCCTGACTTCCGGTTCAGCATCTGGTCGATCGCGTCGGGCGCCATTCCCCGGCGCGCGAGCACCAGCGCCAGCGCGGGATCGACGTCACCGGAGCGCGTCCCCATCACCAGCCCCTCGAGCGGGGTCATCCCCATCGAGGTGTCGACGCTCTTTCCACCGTCGATGGCGCACACGCTCGCGCCGCCGCCGAGGTGGCAGGTGATGAGCTTCAGGCGCGACGGATCGGTGCGCAGGAACTCGGCTGCCGCTGCCGCCATGTACTGATGGCTTGGGCCGTGGAAGCCGTAGCGGCGCACTCCACCGTCGACGTATAGCTCGTGGGGGATGGCGTAGGTGAAGGCGCGCGGCGGCAGATCGCCGTGGAAGGCGGTGTCGAAGACCGCCACCTGGACCGCGTCGGGCAGGCAGGCCTGGGCCGCCTCGATGCCCTCGAGGTTGGCGGGATTGTGGAGCGGCGCGAACTGCGCGCACTCGCGGATCACCCGCTTCACCTCGTCGCTGATCACCGCCGGGTGGATCAGCTTCTCGCCGCCGTGGACCACCCGGTGGCCGACCGCGCGGAGCTGCTTCCGATCCGCGAGCACGCCCGAGGTGAGGTGGGCCATCACGCCATCGAGACCGGCGCGCACCGTCGCTGCGGCGATCCCTCCCTCGCCCTTCTGATCGCCGATCCGCCAGCGGTGGCTGGGCGCCTCCGACCCCACTCGCTCGACCACGCCCGAGGCAAGCGTCGCCTCGGTGTCCATCTCGTACAGGTGGTACTTGATCGACGTGCTGCCGACGTTGATGACCAGGATCTTCATGGGCAGCAGAATACTTCAATGGAGGCGGTGCGCCCTCTTTCCGGGCGGCGGGAAATCTGTCATGACCGACGGATGGACCAGCGCGATCGGTACGACCTGGTGGTCATCGGAGCCGGCCCGGCGGGCGAGAAGGCGGCCACCCAGGCGACCTATTTCGGGAAGCGGGTGGCGATCGTCGAGCGCCGCGCCACCCCCGGCGGGGTCGCCGTCACCGACGCCGGCATCCCCACCAAGACGCTGCGCGAGACGGCGGTCTACCTCACGGGCTTCCGCCACCGCGAGACCTACGGGATCAGCCTCGCGCTCGATGCGCGTCTCAAGCTCGATCGCCTGAAGCACCGCACCGCCGATCTTGTCGCCCTGATGACCGAGGTGGTCAGCGCCAACCTCGCCCGCGCGGGCGTCGACTTCATCCACGGCACCGCGCGCCTCGGCGCGGGTCGCACCGTCCACGTCCACCGCGACGGCACCGAGCGCATCCTGCACGCCGAGGTGATCCTCCTCGCGCCCGGCTCGCGCCCGCTTCACCCCCCCGGCATCCCGTTCGCCGATCCGGCGGTCGATGACTCCGAGCAGATCCTCGCGCTGCCCGCGCTGCCGCGCAGCCTGGTGGTGGTCGGCGGCGGCGCGGTCGGCTGCGAGTACGCCTCGATCTTCACCGCGCTGGGGGTCGAGGTGACGCTTTGCGAGGCTGGACGCCGCCTGCTCGCCTTCGCCGACGGGGAGGTCGCCGGCCTGCTCGCCGAGGTGTTCCGCGGGCTCGGGATGCGGGTGCTCCTCGGCACACCGCTCGAATCGATCGAGCGCATCGACGGCCACCTCCGCGTCACCCTCGCGGACGGCCAGCAGATCGCCCCCGAGCGGGTGCTCTTCGCCGCCGGCCGGATCAGCAACACCGAGGGGCTGGGTCTCGAGGCCGCCGGCGTGGAGGTGGACGCCCGGGGTCGCATCCGCGTCGACCGGGACTACCTCACCACCGCGCCGGGGATCTACGCGGCCGGCGATGTCATCGGCCCGCCCGCGCTCGCCTCGGTGTCGATGGAGCAGGGCCGCGTCGCCGTCTGCCACGCCTTCGGGATCTCTTTCAAGGACGTGGTCGATCCGGTCGCGCCGGTCGGCGTCTACGCCGTCCCCGAGGTGGCGATGGTGGGGCTCTCCGAGGAGGCGGCGATCGCGCGCGGCATCGATCACGAGGTGGGACGCGGCTGGTTTCATCGCAACACCCGGGCCCGCATCGCCGGCGTCACCGACGGTCTCATCAAGCTGGTGTTCCGCCGCGCCGACCGCGTGCTGCTGGGCGTCCACATCCTCGGCGACATCGCCTCCGAGCTGATCCATCTCGGCCAGGTGGTGGTCAGCCAGGGCGGGAAGATCGACTACTTCATCCACGCGACCTTCAACGTCCCCACCTACACCGAGGCGTACAAGTACGCCGCCTACGACGGGCTGCAGCGTCTTTCGGCGTTCGCGCGGTCGTAAGATTCAAGCACCACCCCGAGATCGAGTTCGGGATCTTTCCCGGCGTCGCGCTGGTGCTGCTCGGTGCGATGCGGAGGGCGTCGCTCGGCGAGAGGTAGCTACGATCCCGGGGACGGGTCCGGCGTGCGTCGGTTCGCCGGTGCGCGCAGCTCGTCCCAGCAGGCGCCAGCGTCGAGAAAGCGGAAGTCGAGGTGGCCCACGCGCACCATCTCGCCGGGATGGACCCCGAGCGGCGGGCCCTTGGGCTTGAGGCCGCGGTTCTCGATCCAGGTGCCGTTGCGCGAGCCGGCGTCGCACAGCTCGAACCCACTGCCGGTCACGCGGAAGAAGGCGTGGAACTTCGAGATCTGCACGTCGTTCAGGACGATATCGTTGTTGGCGGTCCGTCCGACGGTGATCATCGCCGGAAAGGCCTCCTGGATCTTGCGCACCGCCAGCACCATCAGCGGCGGCAGCGGGCGGGCGGGAAGGTGGCCGGCGACGTCGAGGCGCGGGATATTGATCGTGCTCGGCTGCTCGACCTCCCAGTCGAGCGAGGGGCTGGTCATCGTCCGCTGCGGCATCCGCGGCTTCACCAGGGCCGCCCGTCCGATGAGGAACGGGAAGGAGCAGGCGGCGATGAACTCGCTGCGCGTGGAGGAGCGCGCCATCTCGATGTAGTTGACGCCCGAGGACATCGGACCGGAATTGTGCCGCGCCGGAGCGGGTGGGGTCAAGGTCACGCCGGAGCGCGAGTGCTTAACGGAGAAGGGGTCCCTCCGCTCACGTGTCGTAGTCGTAGTCGTAGTCGTAGTCGTAGTCGATTCAGTGGCACTCGCGCGCGGGGGATCACCTCTCCGGCACATGCGCGTGAGCATCTCCACGATGCGGGTCAGCAACTCCATGGCCTGTCGCCGAGTGTCTTCCAAGGCGAGTTGCAGGACCGCAAAGGCATCCACGATCGCCTTGCACTCCATCGCAGAGCCCCGGGCGATGCTGTAGAAGCGGGCGCCATCCGGCGCTCCGAACCGGCCCGCTCCCTAGTACTACTCGATCACGTCGGAGCCCGTCTCCGGCACCCGCGGGCCGGTCACGGCGTGCTCCCGTCGGAAGCGCGGGGCGGTCGGCCGGCGCGCGGGGGCGGTTGGAGCCCGTACGGGCCGCCCTCCGGCCCCGGACGCCGTCGGTGAGCAAGGATCTGATCGAGTAGTACTCGGCGATGTAGGGGGCATCCTCCTGTGTGGCCAGGGTTGTCGGTTGGCAGGAGGAATTTGTTGCGGGAGGAAGTTCGATTGCCGTCGCTGCGGACGGGACGACTACGACTACGACTACGACTACGACTACGACTACGTGACGAGCAAGAGCCAGCAAGAGGGCCCCCTCCGCTGT
>SHYY01000077.1 GCA_009692555.1 Myxococcales bacterium | reverse complement strand
TCCAGGGGATGGAGAGCGCCGCAGGTTTGAGCTCTTCGGTGAGAAACGAGTTCCCCCTGGGGGCGCTCGTCGCGATCTGCGACGCAAGGGCGAGGAGCTCGATGGCGCGGCGATAGACGTCGAGCTTCTGGTCGGGCAGCAGGGGCATCCTCCTTTGAGGCCAGGGGGGTCGGTTGGCAGGAGGAATTTGTTGCGGGAGGAAGTTCGATTGCCGTCGCTGCGGACGGGACGACTACGACTACGCCTACGCCTACGTGACGAGCAAGAGACAGCATGAGGGCCCCCTCCGCTGTCAAGCACCCTGAGCCTCGAAAGCGCTTGACCGTCGTCGGGGAAGCGCCGACGATTTCGGCCCATGCGGCTGACTCCGATCGCCAAGACGTTCATCGCACTGGTCATTCTCGGGGTGGTCGGCTTCGTTGGCTGGCACTTCTACGGGCAGCGGCTCCAGGGCGGAGGCGGGCCGGCTTCCGCTGGCCCCGACGGAGGTGCCGGCGATTCCGGTGTGGCGCGCAAGCCGCGCGGCAAGCGGATCGTCGTCGGCGTGAACGACTTCGGCGGGGCCTACCCGGGTCTGGTGGCCAATGACGGCGCCGCGGCAGGCCCGCGCTCGCGCTTCACCGCCGCCGGGCTCGACGTGGAGTTCAAGCTGATCCGCGGATCCAAGGAGCGCCTCGCTGCCTTCGACGGCGGAGAGGTGGACATCATGCTCCTCACCCTCGACTACCTCGCCAACCTGGTGCCGGTCTATCGCGACCGGGGCGTCGATCTCCGCGCGTTCCTGATGGCCGACTGGAGCCGCGGCAACATGGGGATCGTCACCACGCCGAAGATCCGCTCCGTCGAAGGGCTGAGGGAGGCGAAGATCGCCACCACCCGCAATACCCCCACCCACTACTTCGTGCTGTCGCTGCTGCGCAACTCGAACCTGACGCCCGCCGAGATCGAGAAGGTGAAGTCGAACCTGGTGTTCGCGACCAAGACCCCGCTCGCCGGCGAGATGTTCCAGCGCGGCGAGGTGGACGCGGTGGCGATCTGGGAGCCCCATCTGTCGCAGGCGATGGCCGGCGGCAAGGGGCGGCTGCTGGTCTCGACGGCGACGGCGACCAACCTGGTGGCCGACATTCTCTTTGCGCGCGCCGATTTCCTGAAGGCGCGCGACGCGGACATCGTGGCCTTCGCGCGCGCCTGGTTCGAGGGCGTGGCGACGCTCGATCAGGATCGCGACGGCTCGGTGGCGGTGATCGCCAAGGCCTTCGCGCAGTCGCCCGAGGAGACGCGGGCGGTGCTCGGGAAGATCAAGCCGGCGACCTTCGCCGACAACCGCGTGTTCTTCGGCCTCGAGCGCGAGCGGGCGCCCTACGTGACGCTGTTCGACGACGCGGGCCACTTCTGGCTGCGCGAGGGGGTGATCAAGGACGTGGCGGCGGCGGGTCCGACGCGCTGGATGAAGGCGCTCGAGGCGAACGCCAAGGATCACGGGGCGGAGAAGGTGGTGGAGAACTTCCAGTTCGCCGGTGGACCGAAGGCCGAGCCGCTGCTCACCAAGGCGGTCTCGATCTACTTCGCGTCGGCGGCCGACCGCCTCGACCCGAACGCGCGCAAGCTGATCGATGGCTTCGCCGAGACGCTGGCGCAGTTCGGCAACGCCTACGTGCGGGTGGAGGGCAACACCGACAACGTCGGATCGCGATCCAAGAATGTCGAGCTGTCGCGGCGGCGGGCGGCGGCGGTGATCGATTACCTGGCGACGCAGCATGGGTTCGACCGGGCGCGGTTCCAGGCGATCGGGAACGGGCCGGACCGGCCGCTCGGCGACAACAAGACGGAGGAGGGGCGGGACACCAACCGGCGGACCGAGTTCCGGATCATTCCGAACAATTGACGGCAACGACAACGCTAACTTCCTTTACCGCGTCAGCGGAGTTGTCTCGGCGGGAGCCGAGGGCAACGAGGTGACCCGAATGACCCGATTTGCACTGTCTACCGTCGCTGTGGTCTCGCTGTTCGCCGCCCTGAACGCCTCCGCGGCGCCGCCTGGAGCAAAGAAGCCAAAGCTCGTGGTGGTGGTGGTGATCGATCAACTGCGCGCCTCGGACCTGCAGCGGCTCGGGGCGCACCTCGACGGGGGCTTCAAGCGCCTGCTGGCAGGCGGCGCGGTCCTCGACGGTCACTACGGCCACCAGAACACCTACACCGGCCCCGGCCACGCGCTGATCCTCTCGGGCTCGTACGGCTATCTGAACGGCATCACGCAGAACAAATGGTTCAATCGCGCCACCAATCAATCGGAGGGGATGCTCTACGACGCCAACGCCAAGCCGCTGGTCGGCGTGGCCGAGCCGAGCGACGACACCTCGCCCCGCAATTTCATCGGCTCCACCGTCGGTGACGAGCTTCGGCTGGCGAGCGGTGGCGCGGCGAAATCGGTCGCCGTGGCGCTCAAGGAGCGCGGCGCCCTCCTGCTCGGCGGCCGGATCGGTCAGGCCTATTTCTTCTCCGAGGCGGCTGGCGAGATGACCAGCAGCAACTACTACATGGCCAAGCTCCCGGACTGGGCGGATTCCTTCAATGCCAGGAAGCTGCCCGAACAGGCGTTCGGAAAGAGCTGGGAGCGCGCACTCCCCGTCGGTGCGTACGTCCTTTCGGGGGTCGACGACAATCCGTGGGAGGGCGATCAGCTGGGGCTCAAGCGGACGTTTCCACACCCGATCAACGGCGGGGTCGCCAAGCCGGGCCCGAAGTTCTACGAGGCCTTCACGATGAGCCCGTTCGGGATCGACTACCAGTTCGCCTTCGCGCAGGGCGCCGTCGAGGGGGAGAAGCTCGGGGCGCGCGGCGTGACCGATCTGCTGGCGATCTCGGTCAGCTCCACCGACCTGATCGGGCACAACTTCGGGGTCTACAGCCACGAGAGCGAGGACGCGCTGGTGCGGACCGACCGGGCGCTCGGCGCCTTCCTCGGCTGGCTCGACGGGAAGCTCGGAAAGGATGGCTACCTGACGGTGCTGACCGCCGATCACGGCGCGGCGATGCCCCCGGAGCAGGCCGCCAAGCTCGGCCTCGGTGGGGCGCGGGTGAAGAAGGCGCAGATCAAGGCGGCGATCGGCGCGGCGCTCGATGCGCGCTTCGGCACCAAGGGCGCCGACTGGGTGCTGGCGCTCGAGGACCCCTGCATCTACCTGAATACCAAGCTGATCGCCGAGCGCAAGCTCGACCGGGCGGAGGTCGAGCAGGTGGCCGGCGAGGCGCTGGTCGCGCTGCCTGGATTCGCGGGCTACTTCACGCGCACGCAGATCGAGCGGGGCTGGATGCCGCAGACGGCGGCGGCGCGGGCGGTGACGCGCTCGTTCCACCGCGGGCGCTCCGGGGACGTGGTCGCGGTGCAGGCGCCCTTCTCCTACTGGGGGAAGTACGGCGAGAAGGAGTTCGGCGGCTCCCACGGCTCGTTCTATCGCTACGACACCGACGTGCCGCTGGTGCTCGCGGGGGCGCCGTTCCGCGCCGGCTACCACGGGCAGGCGGAGATGGTTGACCTCGCGGCGACGCTGGCGCGGGTGCTCGGGGTGGCGGTGCCGGCGGGGTGCGAGGGCGAGCCGCTGGTGCGCGTCCTGAAATAGCCCCGGTGGGGAGCCTCCTCTGCACGCTGATCCTGGGGCTGCGGCCGGTGCTCTCGGGGCCCGAGGCGACTCATGGCGCGGGGCGCTTCCGCGTGCACTACACCCTTGCCGGTGCAGATGCGCTGGCGCATGGGCCGGTCGATGTTGCGCCGAAGAACGGCGTGCCGGACGACGTCGACGCCGTCGCTGGCGGCCTCGCGCAGGTGATCGCGGTGTGGGTGGACGGTGTCGGCATGCGACCGCCGCTCGACGACGGGGGCGATGGCGGCGACCGGAGGGTCGACGTCTACCTGCGGCGGCTCGCCGGCGCGCGGGGGATCACCCACCCGGATCCGATCGGTGCGGGCGCCGCGGCGAGCGCCTGGATCGAGCTCGATCCGCGGAGCGCGCTGATCTCCCCGATCCGTCTCGCCGCCGCCGCGGGACACGAGGCGCACCACGCGGTGCAGTACGCCTATTCACCGTCGCTGCCGCGGTGGATCCACGAGGCGACGTCGACCTATGTCGAGCTCGCCGGCTTTGGCGATCCTGCGCTGCAGAAGGAGACCGACGCCCACTTCGCCGCCCTCCTCGACCATCCCGAGACTCCGCTCGATCGCGTCGACGGCGTCCATGAGTACGATGCGATGGTGTTCGTGAAGTTCCTGCGCGACCAGGCGCGGAGCGACGTTCGGGTCCGCGAACTGTGGGAGCAGATGGGGATTCGCAAGGATCCGATCGCGGCGATCGAGGCGGTCGAGGATCGCACGATCGCGGAGGTGCTCGCCGAGTTTGGCCGCTGGAACCTCCACGCCTGCGGCGCCGACGACGGCGCGCACTACGATCCCGCGCGAGCGGCCTGTGGCTCGTCGGAGCGGCCCGCGGTGCGCGGTGTCGGCGCGGTGCCGTCGCGGATCACGGTGCCGCTCGATCGCCTCGCGGTGGCCTGGCTCAGCATTCCGATCGAGGGCTGCGCGGTGGAGGCGACCTTCGCGGGCGTCACCGACGTGGCGTGGGCGGGAGGCGGCTCGCCTTCGCCCCTGCGCTCGTCGGACACGATCCGACTTGGCGGCCCCGGACCCATGCGGCTGGTGCTGGCGACAGGGCGGGGCACCGCGCCCGATCTCGCGGTCGCCCTCGCTCTCGCGGAGGGGGGCTGCTCCGACGGTGGACTCCGGGGGATGCCGGGCAGCGGCTGCGGGTGCGCTCTCGCCGGCCGGCCGGCACGACGGTCGCTCGTCGCTGCGCTGCTCCTTGGGCTGGTGGCGACCCTGGTCGCTATTCGCGGCGGCGGCGGCGGCGGGCGATCACCAGGAGCAGGGCGGCGAGCAGGCCGGGCCACCGGGCGCTCGTTCGTCCGGCCACGCGGCAGCCGCAGCCCGACGAGAGGTCGGTAGTTCCCCCGTCGCTGCCGGCTGCATCGCCCGGCGCGATCGCGGCGTCCTTCGCGGCCTGGGCCGCCGAATCGAGCGGTGACATCGCGGGCCCGTCGGCTCCCGCGGCGGCGTCCAGCTCGATGCTCGCATCGACCCCGGCGTCGGAGGGCAGTGGCGGTGCCGGCGCGGGCAGGACGAGCAGGCGCGGCCCCTTGGCGGGATTGGCCTCCTTCGAGAGGTAGTGCGCACCGTTGCCGTCGTGGGAGATGAGCGCGAGGTTGCGATTGCCGGGCGCGGCGGTCTTGAGCAGCGCCGTGACGTCCCAGGCCACTTCGCTGTCGGGATCGACGCCGCGCTCGGGGCCGGCGCAGAGCATTCCCTCGGGCGGCCTCTTGGCCCAGGTGAGCGTGCCCTCGTTCCAGGTGTCGTCAGCGACGAGGCAGACCTGCCCCGAGCCGCCCGCCGACGAGCCGGAGACACCGGTGTGGAGGGTCAGCACGGCGTGGGTCGCGCCGTTCGGAATGGGGGGGAATTTCAGGTAGGCGATCGCGGTCGGGATCCCGTTCACGTCGGCCTCGATGTTGAGATCCTTGGTGTCGGGGAAGACGCCCTTCTCCCAGCTGGCGGCGGTCACGTCCTGGAGGGCGAAGTGGGTCACGGCCGCGCCGCCACCGTCGGGCTGGGCGACGGCAGCGTCGACGATCCCGGCATCCGGCAGGGCGACCGGCGGGGCCCCGCACACCGGCGTCCGCACGCCCGCGGTGCCGCTGATCAGCACGTCCTTGAAGGTGAGCCCCTTGGGCATGAAGGCCTGGCCTGGGTAGACCCCGTCGTGGCGCGGTGAGCCGAGGCGCACGCGCAAGGGCTGCGGTGCGTAGACGCCCGGGTACTTCACCGTTCCCAGCACCTCACCGTCGCGGGAGAAGCTGATCGAGCCGTTTCCCCACGCCACGACCATCTTGTAGGTCTTCGCCGCGTCCCACCCGACGTCCTTCTGGTTGCCGCGCGCGTAGGCGATCCCCGAGCCCTCGCACTTCGCGTCGCAGGCCTCGTCGTGATACCAGGGATCGCCGCGCGGGCAGAAGGCCAGCTCGAGCTTCATCGCGCCGCCGCGCCCCTGCTCCTGGGTGCCGAAGATGCGGGTCATCGCCTTGAAGTCGTTGTTGCGGAACCCGGGGCTGTAGGCGATCGGCTCGGCCTTTCCCGTCGGTGCCTGGTAGAGCACGAAGATGTCGTGATCGCTCCCGGTGAGCGATGTGGCGAGCGAGAGGCCGGTCACCGTGTATTCGATCTTGCAGTCGGGGAGCGCGTCGGGGATCTCGTACCAGACGGCGTCCGGCTCGTCGACGGTGACCCAGCCGTTGTTGGTGAACTTGCCGCCCTTCGCGCCGCCGCGCCCGGGGAAGTTGGCGACGGTGAGCGGGTCGTTCACGTAGTCTTTGGCCTGCGCCAGCGACGGCACGACCGCCAATCCACAGACCAGCCCCGGCAGGCCCGGATGCTTCATGGGAACAGCCTAGCGCCTGCTCGCCCCCGGGAGGAAGAAAAGTCCGAGCCCCGCGCCCGGCTCAGCGCTGGCGCAGCTCGACCTGCGCGTCACGCCCTGCCTCCACCGTGACGCTCTCCACCGCCGTGCCCGCCCGCACCTCGGCGACCCCCGGCGGCACCGGCGCGATCCGGAAGCGCCCCGCACCGTCGCTCCGTGCGTGTGCGCCGGCCGCCTCGACATCGATCCCGACGGCCGCCGCGCCCCCGGCGTCGCGCACGCTGCCGACAATCGCGCCGCCAGGATGGAGATCGATCCGCACATCGCGCAGCGTCACCTCGCGCACCGACTCCCCCTGCGGCAGCTCCACCGTCGCCGCGGCAGGGAGGTAGCCGGGCGCGGTCGCGTGGAGCGTCGCCGCACCGGCCGGGCAGCCGAGCGCGCGAAAATGGCCCGCCCCGGTGACCTTCGCCTCGCGAACCATCCCGCCGCCCTCGACCGTGACGCGGAGGCCCGGCGGTGCCCAGCCGGTCCGCGCGTCGCGCACCTCGCCCTCCACGCCCGCGCCCGGCGAGAGCACCACCCGCACGTCGTCGCCCGCCATCACCTCCGGGGCGGTCGCCGTCGGGTGCTCGCCATGGAGGGCGCGCAGCGTGAGCCTGCCCTCGGGCGTGCCCGAGATCGCGAACTCGCCGCGCCGGTCGCTCACCGCCTCGCCGCGAAACGCACCCGCCTCGAGCGTCACGCGCGCCCCGGCGACCGGGAAGCCGCGCTCGTCCACCACCACGCCCCGGACCCGCCCCGCCGCGGGCGAGAGGCGCAGCTCGAGGTCCTGATCGATCGCCGGATCGATCGTCCGCCGCGTCGGGAGATGGCCGCGCGCCCGCACCTCGACCTCGTCGGGCCCGCCGAGGCGGCGCAGATCGAACTGCCCGCCCCCGTCGGTGAAGGCGATCAGCTCCCCGCCCTTCCACAGCTCGGCTCCCGCGATCGCGAGGCCGCGCTCGTCGCGCACCCGGCCGCGCACGGACAGCCCGCGACGCAGCACGACGCGCACCTCGGCGGCTCCCTCCGGGGCGAGGCGGATCTCGTCCGAGCGCCCATCGATGAAGTCGGGATGGGTGGCGATCACCACCAGTCGCCCGCCCGGCAAGGCGGAGAGCGTGAAGCGGCCCACCCCGTTGCTGGCGAGGGGCGACGCGGGAAGCGCGACGGGGAGCGCCTCGAGCGGCGGGTAGGGGATGGCGCCGCGGAGGATGCCGAGCTCACCGGAGGGCTCGATGCGCGCCGCGGCAAGAGCGGCGAAGATCGGCGCCGGTACACGGAGCGGCGCACCGGACGGATCCTCGCCCACCGCGACGATGCGCGCACCCGGGACCGGTTTCCCCGCCTCGTCGACGATCTCGCCACGGATCGTCGCGCCCCGCAGAGCGGCGCCGCCGTCCCCCACGAGGCGCCCCTCCAGCCCGCCATCTCCGGAGGCTCCGGCCGCCCCATCTCCTTCGCCGTGCGCAGTTCCGCCGTCGCTGGCGGGCGCAGGGGATCGCGCGATCGGGACGCCGTGCAAGGCCCGCGCGGGCGGCTCCTCGCGACGGAGCAGCGCCAGCGCGAGCGCCGCCCCGAGCGCGAGCAGGGCGGCCCCGCCGAAGATCCAACGGGGCGGGCCGCCCCGCCCCGCAAGCCCTCCCCCAATCGATCCTGGGGGCAAGCCCCCGTCCCGCGGGGTCCCCACCCCTGCTAACGGCCCGACGGAGCGAAGGCGCGGCCTTTGGCCTCTTGAAATCTTCGCGCGCCGCGACGATTCTCGGAGGTATTCGGTCAGGGCCTGGAGGCGGCTCGGCACGCGGTGATTATGCACGTCACGGAAATGGTTGCATCCCGCCGCTCACCATGGTAGCCGTTCTGCCCTCGGAGATTCCCCAATGGCGAACACGTGTGACTTCTGCGGCAAGGGTCGGCTCGTCGGCAATCGGGTGAGCCACTCGAACATCAAGACCAAGCGGGTCCAGCACCCGAACATCCAGCGCGTCCGTGCGCTCGTCGAGGGCGTGGTCCAGCGCCTGCGGGTGTGCACCCGCTGCCTGCGCACCGGCAAGGTGATCAAGGCCGCGTAGGCGCAACCTCCGCTCTTCCCCCGCTGTCGCGAGCGGTGTACCCTCGCCGCATGTCGCTCTTCGAGAACCCTCAGGAGACCAACCTCAAGGTCTGCGTGGAGATGGTGGAGGCGGTGCTCGCCGCCACCGGCGTCAACCCTGCGCAGGCGCGCATCACCGCCGAGACCGGTCCTGCCTGGGCCCTGACGCGCGGCTCGGCCGAGGTCTACATCTTTCTCTCCGTCAGCGAGGGTGACAACTACATCCAGGTGGTGGCCCCGGTGCTGCGCCCGGACTCGGACGCCGCGCGTGATCGCCTCTACGTGCACCTCCTCGAGCTGAACGCCAACGAGCTGACCGGCGCCGCCTTCGGGCTGCGCGGCGGCGACGTGGTGCTCACGACCGACCGCAGCACGATCGGGCTCGATCGCGTCGAGGTCGAGGAGATGATCCGGCGCATCGGGGAGTACGCCGATCACTTCGACGACACTCTGACGGCCGAGTTTGGCGGCACCCGCCACACCGACGTCTGAGCGCCCGCTCAGCGACGGACGGCGACCGCGTCGATCTCGACCAGCGCGCCGCGCGGCAGCCCGGCGACCTGCACCGTGGCCCGCGCCGGCGGCGGAGCGCCGAGGAAGCTTCCGTAGATCTCGTTCACCTGCGCGAAGTGGCCGAGATCAATCAGAAAAATGGTGGTCTTGACGATTCCGTCGAGGCTCGATCCGGCCGCCTCGAGGACCGCCTTCAGGTTCTCCATCACCCGCCGGGTCTGGGCGCGCACGTCGCCGGGGCCGACCATCTCCCCGGTCGCCGGATCGAGCGCGATCTGCCCGGAGCAGAACACGAGGTCGCCCGCGACGATCGCCTGCGAGTAGGGTCCGATCGCCCGCGGTGCGTCGGCGGTGGTGACGGGGCTCTTCGGGATCGAGCTCATCGTTTCCTCACTTGCCCTCATTTACAAAGGTAGGCGGCGACGCGCCGGTTCACGGCGTCGACGATGGCGGTGCACTTCTGGCCCTTGGCGCAGGTGGTGGTGTCCGCAGGCCCATCGCACTGCGGACGGCAGGTGGCGTCGCACAGCGTGCCGACGGTGCACGAATCGCCCGCCTTGCAGGGCATCCCGCCGGCGAGGCCCCCGGGGCGGTTGTCGAGGACGCACGCCGTGCCGAGCACCGCGCCGGCCTGATCCTTGACGTCGAGGCAGGCGGTGCCGGCCGGGCAGTCGGCGGTCCGGGCGCAGCGGTAGACGCAGTAGAACCAGATCGGCGGGTTCATCCCGACCGGGAGGTCCTCGTTCAGGCAGAGCAGCCCCTGCTGGCAGATGCCGTGGCCGTAGGGGACATCGGCCGGCGAGCGACCGCAGCGCTCGCCGGGGCCGTTGCCGGCGAGGCAGGCGCCCGTGCCCTTGGGCTTCAGTCCGCCATCGGTGGGCGTGAACAGCTCGGCGCAGCGGCGGCCGCACGGACAGAGCGCCTCGCCGGCCGGATTGCAGGCGTAGCGGCAGCGGCAGCCGCCCGGCTCGACGACGGCGGCGGTCCCGATCGGACAGGCCGCGCCGCACGGCTGACCGTCGCCCATCGGGTCGGGGCAGAGCCAGCCGCCGGTGAGATCCGCGCCCGCGAGATCGTTCGCTCCGAGGGCGAGATCGTAGCCTCCCCCCGGACCCGGTCCGCCTCCGCAGCCGGCGGCAGAGAGCACGGTGGTGAGCAGCAGGCCTCGCGAGATCAGGGTCACCTTCGGCATCGTGTCACCTTCGCGTCCTCGACGAAAGCTTGGAGAAAATGCATTAGGAATCAGCAGGAGAATTGGTTGCGCGCGGGCGGCCGGGGGTTCAAAAGCCGGCGGGATCGATCACCGACGGGCTCCGCGGCAGGTGCGCGAGATCGCAGCGCCCGATCAGATCGCGCAGATCGCGCGGCGCGAGCGCCTCCAAGGGACCGCACAGGCCGAGCGTGGCGGCGAGCCGCGCGACCAGCCGCGATGCCGCCACGCCGCGCTCGAGCAGCTGGCGGACCGCGATCGTGCCGTGGCGCTTGGCGAGGCGCTCTCCGTCGCTGCCGAGGCACAGGGGGACATGGGCGAAGCGCGGTGGGGCGGCGCCGAGCGCGCGGAAGAGGAGGATCTGGCGCGGCGTCGACGAGAGCAGATCGGCGCCCCGCACCACGTCGGTGATCGCCATCGCCGCGTCGTCGACCACCACCGCGAGCTGGTAGGCATGGAGGCCGTCGGCGCGCCGGACGACGAAGTCGCCCACCGCCGCCGCGGGATCGCCCGAGGAGGCGCCGTGGATGCCATCGTGGAAGGGCACCTCTCCCGGCGGGACGAGGAAGCGCAGCGACGGGCGCCGGCCGCTTCGCTGGTGCGACGCGATCGCCGCGCGCGAGAGGGTGCGGCAGGTGCCGGGATAGCGCGGTCCGTCGTCGCCGGGACCGTGCGGGGCGCCGGCCGAGCGGGCCACCTCGGCGCGCGAGCAGTAGCACGGAAAGAGGTGGCCACCGTCGGTGAGCCGGGCGATCGCCTGGTCGTACAGCGCACGCCGCTCGCTCTGGCGGTAGGGCGCGAACGGACCGCCGACATCGGGCCCCTCGTCCCAGTCGAGGCCGAGCGCGCGCAGGTCGTCCGCGATCCGCGCCTCGGCACCGGGCACCACCCGCGGCGGATCGAGATCCTCGACTCGCAGGACGAACCGCCCCCCGCTCCTGCGCGCCGCGAGCCACGCCACCAGGGCGGTGCGGGCCCCGCCGAGATGCAGGTCCCCCGTCGGTGACGGCGCGAAGCGGCCGCGGGTCATCGCGCCCGGTCAGACGTTGAAGCGGAAGTGGACCACGTCGCCGTCGCGCATGACGTACTCCTTGCCCTCGATCGCCAGCTTGCCGGCGGAGCGGCAGGCGGCCTCGCTGCCGAGAGCGATCAGATCCTCCCACCAGATCACCTCGGCCTTGATGAAGCCGCGCTCGAAGTCGGTGTGGATCACCCCGGCGGACTGCGGGGCCCGGGCGCCGCGCGGGATGGTCCAGGCGCGGCACTCCGGCTTGCCGGCGGTGAGGAAGGTGATCAGGCCGAGGAGCTGGTAGCCGGTCTTGACCACCTTGTTCAGCCCCGGCTCGTCGAGCCCGAGGCTGGCGAGGAAGTCGGGCTGCTCCGCCTTGTCGAGGGTGGCGATCTCCGCCTCGGCCGCCGCGCAGATCACCACCACCGGATCCTTGCCGGCGAGCGCGCGCAGCTGATCGACCAGCGGATCCGTGGCGGCGGTGGCGAGCTGGTTCTCGGCGACGTTGGCGACGTAGAACACCTTCTTCGCGGTGAGCAGGTTGAGATCGCGGATCAGGAGCAGCTCCTCGTCGCTGAGACCGAGCGCGCGGACCACCCGCCCGGCGTCGAGGCCGACCTTCACCCGCTCGCACAGATCGAGGACGATCTTCTCTTCCTTGGCGGTCACGCCCTTCAGCGACTTCCGGGCCCGCTCGATCCGCTTCTCGACCGTCTCGAGATCCTTCAGGGCGAGCTCGGTGTCGATCGTCGCCACGTCGGAGGCCGGGTCGATCTTGTTCTCGACGTGGATCACGTTCTCGTCGATGAAGCAGCGGACGACGTGAGCGATCGCGTCGACCTCGCGGATGGTGGCGAGGAACTGATTGCCGAGTCCCTCGCCCTTCGACGCGCCGCGCACCAGGCCGGCGATGTCGACGAAGTTGATCGTCGTGGCGACCGTCTTGTCGGGGCTGTAGAGCCGCGCCAGCGCGTCGAGGCGGTGATCGGGCACCGGCACCACGCCGATGTTCGGCTCGATGGTGCAGAAGGGGTAGTTGGCGGCGGCCGCGGCCTGCGTCGCGGTCAGCGCGTTGAAGAGGGTCGACTTGCCGACGTTGGGCAGCCCGACGATGCCACATGCGAAACCCACGGGAGACTCCTGGTTCAAGAGCGAAAACGGCGTGGTAGCACGCACCGCCGCGCTCCACAAGTTGCGGCGGCGGGCAGCCGGCCCTACCCTTCGGCGTGCGCCCGTTGCTGGTTCTCTGCGTCCTGCTGGCCGGCGGAGGGGCGGCGGCCGATGGGGACGCGGGGAACTCGAAGAAGGAGTCGATGCGGGCGGAAAAGGCGGCGCGCCCGTCGGTGAGGCGGATCTTGGCGCCGGACCAGACCGCACGGCTTTGCCCGGTCTCGCTCCGCAACGTGTGGACCAACGAGGTGCTCCCGGTCGATCCCGCGCACCCGCCCGCGCAGTCGGTGATCGATCGCTTCCTGCGCTGCCACTTCACCAACCAGGCGACCGGGATGGACCCGCGGCTGCTCCCGGTGGCGCTGACCGCGGCGGCGAAGTTCAAGACCGCGGTGATCGAGGTGATCTCGGGGTACCGCGCCCCGAAGTACAACCTCATGCTGCGCAAGAAGGGGCACGAGGTCGGCCGCGACTCGCAGCACCCGATGGGCCACGCGCTCGACTTCCGCCTCCCCGGCCTGCCGACGAAGACGCTGCTCCGCTTCGTGCGCGCGCTCAAGCAGGGCGGCGTCGGCTACTACCCGCACTCGGCGTTCGTTCACGCCGACGTGGGCCGGGTGCGCTTCTGGAAGGGAAACTAGAGCCAACCTAGGTCCGACGGCGGCGACGGCTGAGGAGAAGGGCGAGGAGGCCGAGGGCGAGGGAGCCGAGGGCGTCGGGAGAGGACGGGGCGATGGCGCAGTTGCAGCCGCCGCCGGCGACGCTGGCCTGGCCGGCGCCGATCGCCACCACCACCGCCGCGCCCTTGCGGACCGCGGTGTCGATCGCGATCGAGGCGCGCTGCGGGCCCACCGACGAGGGCTTGAAGGTGACCGAGAAGGTCATCGACTCGCCGGGCTGGAGCGTCGCGGTGAGCTGCGGCGAGGCGACCACCACGAAGTCGATCGCGTCGCTGGTGATGCCGGCGAGGGTGATCGGGGTGGCCCCGGGGTTGCGCAGCGTGACGGTGAGCGGGCCGCCGGTGGCGCCGATGGCGACGGTCTTGAAGTCGAGCTCCAGCGACGTCAGCGAGAGGTCGCCGGCGATCCCGAGGCCGGTGAGCGGCACGTCGACCGGCGGGACACCGTTGTTCGCGGAGGCGACGTGGAGCACCGCCGGGAAGGTCCCCACCGACGGGGGGACGAACGAGACCTTGAGGGTGGTCGACTCGCCGGCCGCGAGCGGGGCGGCGGGCGGCGTGAACTCGACCTTGTAGGCGGCGGCGCCCATTCCGGTGATCTCCGGCTTGGCCAGGGTGAGCGGCGCGTCGCCGGTGTTGCGCAGCGTGACCGTGACCGGACCGCCGGTGGCGTTCACCACCACGCTGCCGAAGTCGATCGACGCAGGGCTGGCACCGATGCCGCCCTGGAGCCCGGTCCCGACGACGGCGACGTTGGCGCCGACGCCCATCGGGAGATCGGTGGTGATCTGCAGGGTGCTGGCCTGCGGCGAGTGCGCGTTCGGGTTGTAGGTGACGTGGATCGCCGCGGATTCCCCCGGGTTCAGCGTCGCGGGGTAGGCGGGCGGGTTGGGCAGCGCGAACGCCATCGCGTCGCCGCCGACCAGCATCGCGCCGGTGATGTTGAACGCCGCGTTGCCGGTGTTGGTGATCGTCGCATCCTTGGGCGGCGAGATGCTGCCGACGGTGACGCCGCCGAAGTCGATCTGCATCGGCGCGATCGAGAGCGCCCCCGAGATCCCGGACCCGCTGACCAGCACGTCGACGTTCGGGTTGTTCGGGAGGTCGGTGACCAGGGTGAGCTTGCCGCTGTCGGCGCCGACCGCCTTCGGCGTGTACTGGAGGGTGATCGAGATGCTCAGCCCGGCGTCGACGGTGAGCGGGGTCATCGGCGGGTTCGGCAGGCTGAACGCCATCGCGCCGGCGAGGTTGATCGCCATGATCGTCAGGGAGTCGCTGCCGTTGTTGCCGATCACCAGCGTCTTTTGCGGCGACATGCCGATCGGCACCGGACCGAAGTCGATCGCCATCGGATTCAGGCCGATCTCGGGCGCGATCCCCGTCCCGACCAGCGACACCGACGCCATCGGCTGGTTCGGATCGTCGCTGGTGATCACCGCCGCGGCGGTGCGATCGCCGATCGCCGTCGGGCGGAAGGTGACGTCGAAGGTGATGTTCTGATTGGGCGCGATCGCCGCCGGGAACACCGGCAGGTTGGCGAGCGCGAAGTCCTGCCCGTTGGCGCCCATCAAGGCGATGTTGGCCACGTTCAGCGGATCGGTGCCGATGTTGGAGAGCGTCACCGCCTGGGGCGCGCTGGTGGTGCCGACGCGCTGGTTCGGGAAGGTGACCTTCACCGGGGAGAGCGAGATCCCGGGCTGCGTGCCCTCGCCGGTGAGCTTGACGGTGACCGACGACTGATTGGGATCATCGCTCTGCACCACCACCACGCCGGAGCGCGCACCGACGGCGAGCGGGGAGAAGCTGACCTCGAAGGTGGCGTTGGCGTTGGGGGCGATGGTGCTCGGCAGCATCGGCAGGTTGGCGAGCGCGAAGTCGGCGGCGTTGGCGCCGAGCAGCGAGATCGCGGTGACCTTCAGCGCGTCGTTGCCGGTGTTGGTGATCGTCACCGTCCGGGGAGCGCTGGTCTTGCCGACGCGCAGGCTGCCGAAGTCGACCTTCGGCGGCGCGACCGAGATGACCGGCTGGATGCCGTTGCCGACGAGCACCACGCTGGCGGTCGGCTGGTTCGGATCGTCGCTGACGATCGCCACCGCCGCAGCGCGGGCGCCGCTCGCCGCGGGCGTGAAGCTGACGCTGAAGCTGGCCATCGCCTTCGGTGCCAGCGTGCCCGGCAGCATCGGCAGGTTCACCAGCGTGAAGTCGCCAGGGTTTTGCCCCATCAGCGAAATGCCGGCGAGCTTGAGCGTGTCGGTGCCGGAGTTGGTGACGGTGATGGTCTGGGCGCCGCTGGTCTGCGCGACCCGTTGATCGCCGAAATCGATCTTCAGGGGGATCACTGTGATCGCCGGCTGGATGCCGTTGCCGACGAGGTCGACCACCACCTGCGGCTTGACGGGATCGTCGCTTTGCAGGGTCACCGTGCCGGCGCGCATGCCGACCGCCAGCGGGGTGAAGGTGACGCTGAAGACCGTCGCGCCGCCGGGGGGCACAGTCACCGGCAGCGCCGGCAGGTTCAAGAGCGCGAAGTCGCCCGCGTTTGGTCCGCCCAGGAGGATCGACGCCACCTTGAGCGCATCGGTGCCGTTGTTGGCGATGCTCACCGACGAGGGCATGCTGGTGGTGCCGACGCGGCGGTTGCCGAAGTCGATCTGGGTCGGCGTGACGCCGATCGCCGGCTGGATGCCGGTGCCGAGCAGCGAGGTGGTCGAAATCGGCTGGTTCGGATCGTCGCTGGTGACCACCGCGCTGGCCGAGCGCGCCCCGACCGCCGTCGGCGTGAAGGTGACCCCGAAGACCGCGGCGCCGTTCGGCTGCAGGACCACCGGGAGCATCGGCAGGTTGGCGAGCGCGAAGTCACCGGCGTTCTGCCCGGCGAGGGTGATGCTGATCAGCTTGAGGATGTCGGTGCCCTTGTTGGTGATCGTCACCGCCTGGGCGGCGCTGGTGGTGTTCACGCGGCGGCTGCCGAAGTTGATGTTGTTCGGCGAGATCGCGATCTCCTGCTGCGTCCCCACGCCGGCCAGCACCACCGTCGCCGAGGGGTTCAGTGGATCACTGCCGCCGATGGTGACGGTGGCCGGGCGCATGCCGATCTGCGACGGGGTGAAGGTGACGTTGAAGCTCACCTGCGCGTTGGCCTGGACCGTCGCCGGGAGTGCGGGGGCGCCGACCAGCTTGTAGTCGGCGGCGGCGGCGCCGGCGAGGACGATGGTGTTGACCTGGAGCGGCGCGCTGCCCTGATTGGCGATGGTGATCGCGGCGGTGCTGGTGGTGGCGATCCGCTGCGGACCGAACGCCTGGGCAGGGGTCACCGACATCTTCGGCGCCACGCCCACGCCGTCGAGCGTCACCGCGGCGTTGCCCCCGTCGCTGGCGATGTTGATCACCGCGGAGCGCCCGCCGAGCGCCGGCGGCTTGAAGACGACCGCGAACACGACTTTGGCCCCGGCAGCGACGGTGAAGGGCAGGGCGGGGACTCCGCCGAGGATGAAGTCGCCCGGGTTGTTGCCGGCGAGCGCGAGCGCGTTGACCTTGAGGACATCGTTGCCGGTGTTGGTGATCGTCACCGCCTGGCCGCCGCTCTGGGTGTTGATCAGCTGATCCCCGAACTTGATCGCGTTGGGGGCCACCGCAGCGACGGGGAGGATGCCCACGCCGACCAGGGTCTCGGTGAGCGTCGGGGTGACCGGATCGTTGGTGGCGAGCGCGAGCGTGGCGGCGCGGTTGCCCATCGCCGTCGGGGTGAAGGTGGCGGTGAAGGTCTGGCTGGTCATGGCCGGGATCGACCACGGCACGGCCGGCGAGACCTTGGCGAAGTCGCCCGGATTCGCCCCGCCGAAGGTGAAGCTCTTGACGGTGAGCGTGCCGTTGCCCGCGTTCTTCACGGTCACGGTCTGGGCGGCGGAGGTGGTGGCGACGCGCTGGTTGCCGAAGTTGGTGGTGGTCGGGATCAGGCTCCCGATCGGGCCGGTGAGGACCAGGCTGGTGGTGCCCGCCGTCGCGCCGGCGACGTTCTGGGTCCCGGTGTTCTGGGGGATGGCGACCGCGAAGATCTTGAGCCGGCCGCCGCCGCCCGCCTGCCCGGCGCTGACCGCGTTGCAGGTGGTCGACGAGGGGCTGCCGCACCCGACGCCCGCGCACACGGTGGCGCCCCCCGGCCCGCCCTGTGCCGACATCGAGCCGGTGAAGCGCACCACCGCGCCGTTGATCAGCACGCCGCCGCCCGAGCCGCCGCCGCCCGAGCCCGCGCCGCCGCAGCCGGCGGTTCCGCCGAGGCCGCCCGCCTGTCCGTCGGCGAGGATCGCGCCGGAGAGCGTGAGGTTGCCGGTGGCGATGAGGGTCACCTGCCCGCCGCCGCGGCCTCCGGTGGCGCCGCTGCGGAGCTGGGCGCCGTTCAGGCCGGTGGTGCAGGAGCCGTTGAAGTAGTGGCCGCCGCCGCCGCCGCCGCCCGAGCCCATCTCGATGACGGGGGTGGCCTGCGCGCCGTAGACCGGCCCGCCGCCGCCGCCCGCCGGCCGATCGCCGTTGCAGGTGGAATACCCGGTTCCGCCGTTTCCACCTTTGCCGCCGTATCCCCCGCCTCCCCCGCCTCCCCCGCCCGATCCCGATCCGCTGGCGCCGTTGGTGGCCTTGGTGCCCGCCCCGGGTCCGGCGCCGCCGTTGCCTCCGCCACCGATGAGCTGGCCGTTCGCCCCGGGTGCGCCGCCCGCGTTGCCGGCGCCGTTGGCGTTGATCGTCCCGGCGACGCTCATGTCGACCGCGCGAAACTCGATCGACAGGCCCGCGGTGACGGTGACGGTCACTCCCGGGTTGATGGTGAGGACGTTGATGTTCGACTGGAGGCCGTCCATCGTCGTGTTGGCGGCGATGGTCAGGTTGGCGCCGAGCCAGTCCTTGGCGGCGGCGTGGGCGACGGCAGGCAGCGATAGCGTGGCGAGGAGCGCGGTGACGGACCGGAGGCGGAGGGTACGCATGTTTTCACTCTCCCAAAGTCATTCGGCTAGGGCGCGCTGCGCTCCACGATCACGAACTCCACCCGGCGGTTCTTCTCGCGGTCCACGGCGCGCTTCGCGTCCGGGACGATCGGCTGGTCGGGACCGAGCCCCTGGGCCTCGAGGCGGTGCTCCTCGACGACCCCCTTGTCGACCATGAAGCGGAGCACGCTCTCGGCGCGCGCCTTGGACAGCGCGCGGTTGTGCTCCTTCGAGCCGCGATCGTCGGTGTGGCCGGCGATGAGGATCTTCTTCAGCTCGGGGTGCAGGTTGATCACGATCGCCACGGTGTTGAGCAGCTTGAACGACTGCGGCTTGATGCGCGCGCTGTCGCTGTCGAAGAACACCTTCTCCTGGATCTCGACCTGGGTCGCGCCGAGCTTGACCAGCGCCTTGCCCTTGTCGGGGCAGCCGTCGTCGTCCTGGAAGCCGTTGAAGGTCTCGGGCTCGTTCGGGCACTTGTCCTTCGCGTCGACCAGGCCGTCGGAGTCGTTGTCCGGATCGGGGCAGCCGTCCTGGTCATCGAAGCCGTCCTTGTCCTCGGGCTGGTTCGGGCAGCGATCCTTCGCGTCGGGGACGCCGTCCTTGTCGTTGTCGGGATCGGGGCAGCCGTCGGTGTCCTCGAAGCCGTCGCGGTCCTCGGGATCGCGCGGGCACTTGTCCTTGTCGTCGTCCACGCCATCGCCGTCGTTGTCGAGGTCGGGGCAGCCGTCGTCGTCCTCGATGCCGTCCTTGTCCTCGGGCTGGTTCGGGCAGCGATCCCGGAGGTCGACGATGCCGTCCTTGTCGTTGTCGGGATCGGGGCAGCCGTCGTCGTCCTGAAACTTGTCGCGGTCCTCGGCCTGGTTCGGGCAGCGGTCCTCCCCGTCGGGGACGCCGTCCTGATCGTTGTCGGGATCGGGGCAGCCATCGCCGTCCTCGAAGCCGTCTTTGTCCTCCTTCACCAGAGGGCATTTGTCGCTCTCGTTGGGCACGCCATCCCCGTCGCTGTCGTGGACCACGCGGGCCCAGCCGATCCCCAGCGCGACGCGGTAGGTGGGGGTCCCGTAGCCGCGCGAGAGGCCAGGGCCGGCGGCGACGGCGGCGTGCAGCCCCGACGAGAGGGCGAGCTTCAGGCCGGCCAGCGCTTCCAGCGGCTTCTCCTCGGCGCCGGGGCTGTCGGGCTCCTTCATTCCGGTCTGAGGGTTCACGCGACCGTCGGGATCGCCGCGCACGCCGAACGATCCCCACGCCTCGGCGAACAGGTCGAGCTTGTCGGCGATCAGCGCCAGCTGGGCGCCACCACCGGCGAGGATCTCGTCGGCGAGGTAGAGGTTGGCGAGGCGGGTCGGGACAGTGCGGTAGCGATAGCCGGCGTTGGCGGCGAGGGTGACCGGGCCGATCCGGTAGTCGATCACCACGCGGCCCGCGAAGCCGAGCCCCGCCTCCCCGGTGTAGCTGGCCGAGCCGCCGCTCGGGAAGGAGGCGATCACGTCGACCGCGGCGGCGAACGGCCAGCGCTCGGGAGTCAGGCGGAGCTTGGCGTCGAAGCGCAGGTCGCCGATCGCGAAGGCGGACAGCAACGGCGGCGTGTAGGGAGTTGTACTGCCATTCTGGAAGATGCTGACCGGGAGCCCGAGTCCGACCTCGACCCGCCCGAGGCCGAGCGCGAGCAGGAGCTGCCCGGTGACCTGGTTGCCGATGATGTCGGTGCCGTCGCCGCCCACGTCGGGGGGCGGGATGCGCAGCGGCGCGCGCGCGTAGTCGAAGGTCAGCCCGATGGAGAAGTTGAGCAGATCGAGCGTGCGGGCGGTGGGGACAGCGAAGAGGCGCCCGGTTCCGGGCGGCGGCAGGAAGCGCTCGAGCGCGATCCCCGGCTTGTCCACCGGCATTTGCGCGCCGGCCTCTCCGCCCGCGAACAGGATCGTCGCGGCGGCGCACAGTGCGATTGTCGTCCCCCGGATCAGCGCAGGCATTCAGTCCTCCGTGCGTTCGAGCTACCTTGCGTTGCTGCACCGGCCGCTCGAACAGCGGCCGCCCTTGCAATCGGAGTCGGAGCCGCAGGAGCCGCACTTCCCGCTCGAGCACCGGCCGACCTTGCAATCCGAGTCGGAGCCGCACGATCCGCACCGGCCGCTCGAGCACCGGCCGTTGCCCTTGCAGTCCGAATCCGACCCGCACGAGCCGCATTTTCCACCCGAGCAGCGCCCCTCTTTGCAGTCCGAATCCGAGCCGCACGATCCGCACTTTCCACCCGAGCACCGGCCGTGGCCGTGGCAATCCGAGTCGGACCCGCACGACCCGCACTTGCCGCCCGAGCAGCGACCGTAGCCCGCGCAGTCCGAATCCGATCCGCACGAGCTGTCGGCGTAGGCGCTGCTCGCGAAGAGGCCAACCACCGCCAGAGACACCACAATCGCAAAGGTCGCAATCCGTCGGGCCATGCTTCCTCCTGTGTCCGACCGCGCGGCCGGGGCGGCGAGTATACCTGGAACCGGCGCCTCGCGTCGGCCCCCCTGGGTCACCCGGTGGTCACCCGGAGGTCACCCGGGGGAGCGCTGGATTAAGGCTCCCTGGGTACGGCGCCGTTCTTTTCGTGGCGATAGCTCGAGATCGCCGCGTAGCAGCTTTGCGGACGCGGTTGATACCGCCGAGCGGACGGTGCTCCGGAAGCGCGTGCCACGGGGTGAACGAAAGATCGTCGCAGGCATTCGAGCGGTCCGGCGCCTGAGGCGAAATGTCGAGGCGCGCCACCGCGACGAACGGCGCGGTCCACTCGATGGTCGGATCTTCAATCGGCATCTCGTGCGGATCGCCCTGGAGCTGGAGCTGAAAGTCGAAGCAGCCCGACCCCTTCTTCAGCTGCTCGGCCAGCGTCTCGGCCAGCGCGTCGTCCTCGGTGGCGGTGACCGGCGCACGCGCGGCGGCGCACGGCGCGACGGAGAACTTGGAGGCGCGCGCTCCCAGCCGATAGGCCGACATCGAGTAGTCGCTCTCCTCGAGCGGGCTCTGGACCGGATGGTGGGTGATCCGCCAACCCGTCCAGAGCTCGTGCAGGCGCCAGCGCCATGGCGGGCGCCAGCCCAGGAAGAAGCTCTGGTCGTCGCGCTCTTCGCCGGCGGCGAAGTCAACATAGTCGGCGACATTGCGCACGAAGAATACCGGGTGATTGATCATCACGAAGTCGTGCGTGGTGGCGCTGCGCTCCTCGTCGAGGATCTTGGCGCCGGGCACGCCCAGGAGATTGATCGCCAGGCCGCGCCCATCCCTGTCCAGGTCGCGCTGCGGAATTCGGCTGGAGCTGGAGAAGCGCACGATGGCGTCGAAGGTTCCGGGTTGCGCGAACAGCCCCACCGCCAGCTCGGGAGGCAGTCCGCCGATCACCGTGAAGCGGGCCCGCGCGCAGCCGTGTGCCTTGGCGTGCGCGTCCCGCCGTGCCCGGCCCCCGGATCGGCCGCGACGCGCCCCTGGATGCGCAGGAGGGTCGCCACCACCGTGCGCACATCCTCGTCCTCGCCCGCGGGGGCACGCTCTTCGCCGGCGGAGAGGCCGCGATTGCGACCCCCGTTGGGAAACAGGACCGGGAACAGCGCGCTGGCACCGAGCGCAGCGGCGAGCACCGCCGACCCCTTCAGGATCCTGCGCCCCCGAAGAGCCGGCACGTCACCCCTGGTCGTAGCGCAGGCCGTCGACCGGGCGGAGGTGGGCCGCGACCAGGGCGGGGTAGAGCGTGGCGCCGAGGACGATGGTGAGGGCGCCGCCGAAGACGGCGAGGATCTCGTAGGGGTCGAGGCGGACCGGCAGCTTGCTGATGTAGTAGACATCGGTGTCGAGGGCGATGCCGAACCTGCCGAGGAGGAGGCAGGAGGCAACGCCGGTGGCGATGCCGACCAGGATTCCGATCGTCCCCATGTAGAGGCCGATGTGGAGGAAGATCGTCAGCACGCTGCGATCGCTCGCGCCCATCGATTTCAAGATCGCGATCTCGCGCCGCTTCTCGCGCACCAGCATGATCCCGTTGGCGACGATCGAGAAGCCGGCGACCAGGATGATGAAGTGCAGGAAGATGAACATCGCCACCTTCTCGACCTTGAGCGCGGAGAAGAGATTGCGGTTGAGCTCCTTCCAGTCCTGCACCTCGAAGCCGGGACCGAGGGTGGCGCGCAGCTTGTCGACCACCGGCTCGGTGCGATCGGCGTCGGCGAGGCGGACTTCCAGGCCGGTGATCTCGTCGTCGGTGCCGAGGAACTTCTGAGCCGCGGAGATCGACATGTAGACGTACTTGGTGTCGTACTCGTACATCCCCGAGTAGAAGATCCCGGCGACGCGGAAGGCGCGCGACTTCGGCATCGGGCCAGCGGGACCGATATCGCCCATCGGCGAGATCACGTTGACGTCGTCGCCGAGGTAGAGGCGGAGGTTCTTCGCCAGCTCGCGTCCGATGATCAGCCCGGGGAGGATCCGCCGTCCGGGTGCCCTGGGGAGGATCGTGTGGCCCTTCGGGTCCGCCGGACGGAGGGAGTCGGGCGGGAAGGCCTCCGGAGGGGGCTCGACCTCGTCCGGGGCGTCGGGGAAGCCCATCGCGCGCACTCGCTCGGGGTGGGTGAGGTGATCGAGGGAGCCCTGCTCGAGGTTCTTCCCGAGGTCGGTAGCCTCGGCGGCGCTCCTCGGATCGATTCCCTTCACGATCACCCCGGCGAGGTTGGACTGGCTGGAGATCATCACCTCGTTGGAGATGTAGGGGCTGACTCGCCCGAGGCTGGTCAGGCGGACCTGCTCGCCGACCGCCGGATAGTCGGTGAACGCGTGGTCGGGCGCGGTGACGATGATGTGGGCATTGGCACCGAGGATCTTCTGCTTCAGGTCCTGCTCGAAGCCGGACATCACCGACAGCACCACCACCAGCGCCCAGGAACCGAGAAAGAGTCCAAAAGTGGAGATAGCGGTGAAGATGGTGAAGTGGCGCAGGAGGAGCACCAGGAACCCGAACAGGACCGTCGCCACCAGCCCGCCGAGGGCGGCGGTCTCCAGCGCCGATTCGATCTCGTGGGAGTTCAGCCACGACGGATCGGCGGTGCGCAGCCCCGCTGCGCGCTGGGCGATCGAGTACGCCACGCCGCGCAGGACCCAGGCGAGGCCGAAGATCACGACGGTGATGAGGTGGATGCCGACCCCGCGCGGCTGGAGGCGCTTCAGGTAGCGGGCGGCGATGATCCGCTCGAGCGACACGGCGAGATCACACCTCCGGGCGGAGCTGGGGGAAGAGGATCACGTCGCGGATCGAGGGTTGATCGGTCAGGAGCATCGCCAGCCGATCGATCCCGATCCCCTCGCCTGCCGTTGGTGGCATCCCGTGCTCGAGGGCGCGGCAGAAGTCCTCGTCGTGGTCCATCGTTTCGTCGGCGCCGCCCGCCTTGGCCTCGACCTGAGAGCGGAAGCGCGCGCGCTGATCGACCGGATCATTGAGCTCGGAGAAGGCGTTGGCGAACTCGCGGCCGACGATGAACAGCTCGAAGCGGTCGGCGAAGCGGGGGTCGCGGTCGTTCCGGCGCGAGAGCGGCGAGACCTCGATCGGGTACTCGATGATGAAGGTCGGCTGGATCAGCGTGCTCTCGACGTGCGCCTCGAAGAGGTGGGTGAGAGCGTGGCCGTAGTCCATCGCCGTTCCGGCGTGATCGGCGTGGAGGGTCTCGTGGAGCTTCT
Organism: Myxococcales bacterium; assembly: GCA_009692555.1. GTDB lineage: Bacteria > Myxococcota_A > Polyangia > Palsa-1104 > SHYY01 > SHYY01. The sequence goes on along the minus strand of SHYY01000077.1, from coordinate 2,433 downwards.
CCGTGACGTGGCGGCAAAGCCCCGCAGGATCGTCCACCGGCGCGTCGGGGAGGGCCGCCCGCACCGCGTCGCGCATGGTCACGCGGCGGAAGGGTGCAGAGAGCGAAACCGGCTGTCCCTGGTAGACCACCTCGCTGCTGCCGCACACCACCGTCGCCAGCCGCTCGAAGAGCTGCTCGGTGAGGACCATCAGGTCCTCGTAGGTGGCATAGGCCTGGTAGAACTCGATGCTGGTGAACTCGGGGTTGTGGAAACGGTCCATCCCCTCGTTGCGGAAGATGCGGCCGATCTCGTAGACGCGATCGATTCCGCCAACGATCAGCCGCTTCAGATCGAGCTCGGTGGCGATGCGGAGGAAAAGGTCCATGTCGAGGGCATTGTGGTGGGTGGTGAAGGGCCTCGCCGCCGCGCCGCCGTTGGTCTGGAGGAGCATCCGCGTCTCGACCTCGACGTAGCCGCGCTCGTCGAAGAAGCGGCGGGTCTCGCTCACCAGCCGGGCGCGCTTGCGGAAGACGTCGGCGACCTCGGGATGGGAGATCAGGTCGACGTAGCGCTGGCGGTAGCGCGACTCGACGTCCTTCACGTCCTGGCCCCCGAGGAGCTTGCCGGGGAGCGGGCGGATCGCCTTGGTCAGGAGGCGAAGCTCCTCGGTGCGCATCGCCGCCTTGCCGATCCGCGTCTTGAACATCGGGCCGCGCGCACCGACGATGTCGCCCAGCTGGAGGTCCTTCAATGTGGCGAAGGCGGCGGGGTAGTCGATCTTGACGAAGAGCTGGATCATCTCCCCGCGATCGCCGCGCAGGAAGAGAAAGGCGACCTTGCCCTTCTCGTTGCATTGCAGCAATCGACCCGCCACCGAATAGTGCGGGGCGTCCGTCGCGATCTCCGGCTCATTCGGGAGGTTCGCCACGTCGCGCGGGACGTCGGCGATGGCGTGTGTCACCCGGAAATCGTTGGCGTAGGGATTTCCCCCGCGCTCGCGGATCTCCTCCGCCTTGCGGGTGCGGAAGGCGATCTGGCCGTCCAGGTCACTGGATTCTTCGGGCGCTTTGCTCATGGCTTATGCGGACGCCTTCTCGTTTTCGCCGGCTTCCATCAATAGATAGGCGCGGATCAGGTTATCCAGATCTCCGTCGAGGACCGCGGCGACGTTGCCGATCTTGATCTCGGTCCGGTGATCATTCACCTGCTGGTAGGGGGCGAGCACGTAGGAGCGAATCTGGCTCCCCCACTCGATCTTCTTCTTCAGGCCGTGAACCCCGGCCATCTTCTCCTCCTGCTCGCGCAGCTTGATCGCGAACATCTTGGCGCGGAGCATCTTCATCGCCATCGAGCGGTTCTTGTGCTGCGAGCGCTCCATCTGGCACGCCGCGACCACGCCGGTGGGGCCGTGGATCACGCGGACCGCCGACTCGGTCTTGTTGACGTGCTGGCCACCCGCGCCGCCGGAGCGGAAGGTCTGCCATTCGAGATCCTCCTCGCGGATCTCGATGTGGATCGAGTCATCCAGTTCGGGATAGACGAACACCGCGGCGAAGGCCGTCTGGCGACGGGCGGCGGCGTCGAACGGGGAGATGCGGACCAGGCGGTGGACGCCGTTCTCGGCGCGCAGGAACCCGTAGGCCCAGTCGCCGGTGACGGTGAAGGTGACGCTCTTCAGACCCGCCTCCTCGCCGGGCTGCTCGTCGAGCATCTCGACCTCGTAGCCCTTGCGCTCGCACCAGCGGAGGTACATCCGCTTGAGCATATCGGCCCAGTCCTGCGCGTCGGTCCCGCCGGCGCCGGCGTTGATCGAGACCATCGCGGCCGCGCGATCGTGCTGGCCCGAGAGCATGCGCTGGAACTCCATCTCGCCGACCGCCGCGTCGATCGCTCCCGTCGCTGCGGCCGCCTCCTTGGCGGTTGCGAGGTCATCCGCCTCGAGGGCGAGATCGAGCAGGACCTGGGCGTCGTCGAGGGCCCGGCGCTGGCCGTCCCACGAGGTGACGCGCTCCTCGAGGCGAGCCTTCTCCTTCAGAAGGGTCTGGGCGCGCGACTGATCGTTCCAGAAGCCGTCCACGGCGGAGAGCTGCTCGATCTCGCCGACCCGACGGCGCGACTGCTCGACGTCAAAGATGCCCCCGGAGCTCGTCCAGCTTGCTCCCGAGGGTGGCGAGGAGATCCTTGACCGGCTTGACGTCGAAGTCCACGGCGCGTTCGTACCACAGCGCGCCCGGCGTCGCCACTCCAAGGGTGCGTCCGGGTGGGATGTGAACCCGGGCGCCAACAAGCTACCAACCAACGGGTGCTTAACAGCGGAGGGGGCCCTCTTGCTGGCTCTTGCTCGTCACGTAGTCGTAGTCGTAGTCGTAGTCGTCCCGTCCGCAGCGACGGCAATCGAACTTCCTCCCGCAACAAATTCCTCCTGCCAACCGACAACCCTGGCCACACAGG
>SHYY01000076.1 GCA_009692555.1 Myxococcales bacterium | reverse complement strand
GGTGACGTGGACGGCGCTGCCGAGCTGGAACTCGAAGCTCCGGGCGGACGACGCGTCCGGGGACGACGACGACGAGGAGGCGGGAACGAAGAGCCAACCGCCCGGGAGATGGTCGTAGCGGTAGAAGTGGCCGTCGACCTGGCGGGTGCTGCCATCCTCGTCGGTGACGATGACCGGCGTGACCTCACCCTGGAGCGGGTGGGAGAGCGGGAGCGCCGGGTTCCAGCGGGTCTCACCGTCGCCTCCGACGGTGATCACCTCGTGCATCATCACCGGGAGGTCCCGGCGGGCGTCGCGCCCGGTGTTGACAGCCTGTCCCCGCAACGAGAGCGCGGTGAAGTTGTAGTCGGAGATCCACTGGCTGTTGCAGTAGCCCATGATGTCGCTGTACTTGGTGGGCGCCACCAGCGCACCGCTGACGATGTCCCAGCCCCAGGTGCCGATCTTGCCGCCGGAGTAGGGGTAGTCGCCGTCGAGGGAGCGGGGATCGATGCCGGAGCCGCAGGGCGCGTGCTCGCGGCCGTGCGAGTGGCCGATCTCGTGGGCCGCGGTGTCGGCGGCGACCTCGCCGTAGCCGACGCCGAGGGCGAGCCGCAGCTGCGGATTGCCCTCCAGGGCCGGCCGGTCGTTCAGGAGCGTGACGCCGAGGAGGCAGCCCTTGCTGCAGTAGCTCTGCATCGAGGAGGCGGGGTTGAAGATGGCGTAGTAGTAGGCGTCCTCGGTCTCCCCGTCGGTGGCGCGGAACGAGGAGAGCGTGTAGCCCACCTGCTCCCAGCCTGTGCCGTCGGCGCGGATGGCGCTCTTCCAGGGGTGGGGAGCGCGCACGCGCACCTTGACGTCGGAGACCGGGTAGAGCTGGAGGAAACGCTGGCGGAATTTCTCGACCTGCGCGGCGGAGAGATCGGGGAGGCGGTTGGAGCCGTCGGCCTGGTAGGCGAACGGGGCGAGCACGATGCGCAGGACGTTGGCCTTCGCCAGGACGGGGATGAACGTCTTGCCCTCGGCGGGGAAGACCGCCTGCGCGCTGGTGGGAGCGCCTTCGCGCTGCTTTTGCAGGAGGCCGATGGAGAACTTGAGTTCGTTGCCGATGCGGGCGCCGTCGATCCGGAAGTTGATGGTGCTGGTGAGCACCTCCGGGCGCGAGCTGCCGCCGGTGAGCTTTTGCGTAACCTCGATCGGCTCGCCGTCGTCGACAGTGAGCCGCGCCAGCACGTCGGCGCCGTCGTAGCCGGCCTCGGCGGTGAAGAAGACACGCACCAGCGCATCGCGGCCCGCGACCAGCGGCACCGACGAATTGGCGACGGCGCCTTTCTCGATGAGGGTGCGTTCGACGGCCTGGTACATGACGACGCGTGTGATCGCGACGCCGGGCGCCCCGACGGGCGGTACGACGATCGGCCCGGGGCCCATCGTATCGGACGCGCTTTCACCGCAGCCGGCGCCCAGCAGGGCGAAAAGGGGGACCAGGCTCCGGGACCGCAGGAAGGGGTGGCGCATCGGGACCTCCTCGTAGTGGCCCGCTCCACTAGCAACGTCCGCGCCCTGAACTGGGGGCTGCAGTCCCCGGCGTCGGTCGCGGGCGAGGCACTCTTTTGACCTGCCCGGGTTGGCATCGGCCGCGGCGGGTCGCCCCGCTGGCGAGGCCAAACGCGACGGCTGGAAGACCGGCCGGGGAGTGTCGACCCCACCCGGACCTGGCGGCTCGTGTATTCTCCGGCGCGGAGGTGAGTCGCATCGCAACTGGTGTAGGATTCGAATCGAACAGGAGAACCTCATGGGCCTTCCCGTCGTCGGAAAAGCACACCAGGCCGGAGCCGGTTCCGGCCCCTTCCACTGGTTCATCTACGGCTCCTCGCTCGACCGCGTCGCGTTCGCCGCGTGGGCCGAGCAGCACGGCTACCGCGTGCCCGACTTCGCCGCCGCGATCCCGGCCCGCCTCGACGGCCACCGCCTCGCCTTCGACGTGATGAGCCGCTTCTGGGGCGGCGCGGTCGCCAGCCTCGCCCCCTCGGAGGGCGCGTTCGTCGAGGGGCTCGCGCTGCCACTCCCGGCCGAGGCGCGCGGTCTTTGCGATCACAAAGAGGGCGCGATCTCCGGCCTCTATCAGCCCTTCCCCGTCGCGGTCACTCCGCTCGCGGGCGGCGCGCCGATCCCCGCGCTGGCCTGGCGGTCGAGCCCCGATCGCCGCCTGCCGAGTGAGTTGCCCCCCTCCCCAAAGTTCCTCGACACCCTGGTGCGCGGGGCGAAGGAGAGCGGCCTCAGCGCCACCTGGCTCACCGCGCTCGATGCGCTCCGCCCGGCTTCGTAGCCCTATGCGCCATGCCCTCACCCTCTCGATCCTCCTTCTCGGATGCGGCGGCGACCCCGGTGGCACCGTACCGGGCGCGGACGCCGGGCTCGCCGACGCCACCCCATCGTCCGATCTCGTGACCGCTGACCTCGCCGCTCCCGAAGGCGGAGCGCTCCCGGGCGACCTCGCAAACGACCCGCCACCCGATCTCGCGCCGCCGCCGGATCTCGCGCCGCCACCGGATCTCGCGCCGCCACCGGATCTCGCGCCGGCTCCCGACCTTCTCCCGGCCTCGAACTTCCACTACTACCACGTCAACCACATCCTCTCGACCGGGCAGAGCCTCTCCGTCGGTGCCCAGGGCACCCCTCCGCTGAGCGTCGCCCAGCCCTACCAGAACCTGAGCTTCAACACCGGCGTGCTCGCGGGCGGCGCCAACCTCATCTCCTTCATCCCGCTGGTCGAGAAGGGCGTCGAGACCATGTCGAGCGGCCTCGCCAACCTCGCGACCAAGCTGGCCCGCGATGAGGCCTTCAAGGGCCAGACGCCGCCGCAAAACAGCCACGAGATCCTGATCAGCTGCCACGGCATCGGCGGCACCCCCTACATGGGCCTGAAGAAGGGCACCGCCGCCTACACCAACGGCATGGCGCAGGCGCAGGCCGGCCTCGCGATCAGCAAGTTCCTGAACCTCTCCTACGTCGTCCGCGCCGTCACCACCGTCCACGGCGAGTCCGATCACGTCGCCAGCAACAAGGCCTACGACCTCGACCTCAACTCCTGGCAGACCGACTACGAGAGCGACGTCAAGAAGCTCACCGGGCAGGCCGAATCGGTGCCGCTCTTCCACACCCAGATCAGCTCCTGGACCCGCTACAACGCCGCCACCAGCGAGATCCCGCGCCTCCAGCTCAAGGCCTCGGTCGCTCACCCCGACACGATCATCCTCGTCGGTGCCAAGTACCAGTTCCCCTACGCCGATGGCGTCCACCTCACCAACGCCGGCTACCGCTGGCTCGGCGAGTACCACGCCAAGGCCTACCGCCGCGTGATCCTCGAGGGCAAGCGCTTCGTGCCCCTCAGCCCGGCCACCGTCACCCGCAAGGACGAGGTGATCACCGTCGTCTTCCACGTCCCCGCGCCGCCGCTGGTCCTCGACACCGTGCGCGTCATCAACCCCGGCAGCTACGGCTTCGAGTTCAGCGACGACAGCGGCAAGCCGCCGGCGATCGCCCAGGTGGCCCTCGTCGGCGCCGACACCGTGAAGATCACCCTCTCTCAGGCTCCCGTCGGCAAGATGATGCGGATCCGCTACGCCTGGACGGGCAAGTCCGGTGCGAACGCCGGCCCCTCCACCGGCCCGCGTGGCAACCTCCGCGACTCCGACCCCACCCCGTCGCTGAACGGCCACACCCTCTTCAACTGGGCGGTGCACTTCGACGAACCGGTGCTCTAGATCTGGACAGAGCCATGGAGCAGAGTATACGCCGCGACGGCCATGCACCTGCAAGCGCCGACGGCGACGGGGAGGGGGACGGGACGAGAGTGCGGCGGAGGGAAGGAAGGGGACCCTCCGTGGAAGGGTCCCCCAGGAAGACGCGAGCTACGGGACGTTGGCGACGTAGATGCCGGCCTGCTCGAGCTGGAGGCCGTACGAGAACACGTACTTCGTCTTGCTGAAGCTGACGAAGTAGTCCGCGTCCGCCTGGGTCACCAGGAGCACCGGCTTGTCGGCCTTCGCCACGTCGACGATCAGGATGTCGGCGCGCAGGAACGTCTTGCTCTTCTGGAAGAAGTCATTGAACGTCACCATCGTTCCCTTGGTGGCGTAGGAGGTCCACACCTTATCGCCGAGGATCCTCGGCGCGCCGCCCGCCACCGCGATGCTCTTGAAGACGCCGATGCCGTCGGCGTTGGCGGCCGTGTAGTAGATCGCGTGGCTGCCGTCGGCGGTGAACGCGTCGCCGAAGATCGCCCCGTCGTCCATCGCCGAGAGCGTCACGGGCGTGCCCGCCTTCTCCGTGGAGGCGAGGAACAGATCGCTGTGGAACCGGTTGGAGTTCCAGGCCTTGGTGAAGATGATGTACTTGGAATCGACGTTCACCTCGCGCACATCGGCCACGTCCTTGGTGGCGACCAGCGTGATCGGCATCGCGGGCGGCACCTGGCGGCGCAGCGTCCCGAGCACGTCATCGGCCGGCATGCCGCCCTCGTTGCCGTGGATGATCAGCGCAGTCCCGTCGGCGGTGAAGAAGCCGCTGTCGAAGTTGCCGGTGAGCGCGGTCGCCGCCCCGCCGGTGATCGGGTAGAGCTTGGCGACCTTCGCCTCGTCGACCACCGCGACCTTGGTCCCCTTCTTGTCGGCCGCCGCGGCCCGCCCGTTCTTCTGGAGCAGGATCGGCTTCTGCGGGTTCGACGCCAGGATCGCGTAGGCTTCACGGCTCGCCGCGCCGCCGTCGGCCTTCGCCGCGCCTGCCGGGCAGGGCGAGGCGAGGAAGTAGTTCCCCGCCGCGAACAGGGCGGGCGCGCAGGCGGTGTCAACCGCCACCGGCGCCGGGAACGCCTTCACCGCGCCGCTGCCATCGCTCTTGGCGATCCACAGTTCGGCGGAGCTGCCATCGTCGGCCGTGTTGGCCGAGTACATCACGTTCTGCCCGTCCTCGGTGACCGCGAGCAGGTAGAAGCTGCTGTTCATGCCCGCCTGGAGGAACGACCGCTTGCCGAGCGACTTGACGCCCTTCGCGGCGCTCCACACCAGCAGGTCGGCGGAGTTGGAGGCGTCGTCGTAGCCGGTGAAGACGAACACCAGCTTGCCGCGCACTGCGATGCGCGCCGCGTCGGCGGCGATCTCGGTCGGCGACCCGCCGGCGAAGGAGGCCACGAAGGCGCCCTTGTCCTTCGAGGTCTGGTAGACCGCGTGGTCGTCGTCGGTGACCGCGACGAGGTGGAAGGCGCCCTCGACGATCCGCTTGCCGGGAAGCTCGACCATCGCGGTCGCCATGTCCTCGTCACCGCCGGCCATCGCCATGTCGCGGGCGCCGCCGGCCATGTCCTTGCCGGCGACCGGGGCCTTGCCGCAGCCTCCGACGACAGAGGCCAGCGAGAGAAGCAGGGGAGCCATCAGGTTCATTCGACGCATGTTCACACCTCAGTTTATGCAGAGACTTTCGCGCACTTTCGCGCACTTTCGCTACAGGCGCGCGCGCTGTCAACCAATTACGAGAGGCAATTACGAGCGGCGCCCCTTGCTGCAGCGCAGCATCAGGGACTCACCGGCTTCGCGAACGGGATCGCCGACTCGATCAGCTGCCGCATCGTCCCGACGATCTCCGGGGCCGCGCGCGGACCGACCGAGTTGGTCTCCTCGTAGTGGTCCCCCTCCGCCTCGTTCAGGTAGGGCGCGTCCTCGCTGAGGATGAAATCGTAGCGCGGCACGATGTACCCGACGAAGTCGAGCGTCAGCCCCCACACCATCCGGTGCTCCTTCTCGCCCTGCATGAGATCGATCAGGTAGGGCGGCTTCGGCGCCTTGGTCAGATCGACCGGCCCCTTCGAATCCGCCTTGGTGAACGGCCACGTCCCGGCGTAGCTCCCGTCGTACCCGCCCACGAAGTTCTCCGGCAACAGCTCGCCGGGGCAGGTGATGATCGCCACCGGCCCGAGGGTGATGTAGGCCACCTCGGTGTCGATCAGCGGGGTGTTCTCGCCCACCAGCGCCTTTGTCTTGTCGAAGCCGAAGAACTGCCGCTTGAACAGGCCGAGGATGCCGGCGGTGTGATAAAAAAGATTCTCGACGTGGATGTTGAACGAGGCCGAGCGGAAGGCCAGCTTCGGCGAGGCCACCTCCTTCCGCGCCGCGAAGGCCTTCAGCGCGAAGCGCCCGACGCTGGTCCCCCAGGCATCGATGAACGGGAAGCCGTCGTCCTTGATCACCTTCCCGTCGTCGGTGACCGGCTCCACGCGCCCCGGCCCGATCTGCCCGCCGAGCGATCCCGAGACGTACACCACGTCGCTGCCGGTCCCCTTCTCCACCGTCTCGCGCAGGTAGTGCACGAAGTCCGACGAGATGTAGCGGTTCTTCGATCCCGCCGCCTCGGGGTGCGCCGACCAGTTGATCACCGTGACGATCGGCTTGCCGTCCTCGCCGTCGTACTGGAAGAGGTGCAGCCGGTTATCGATCACCACCGGATCGCGCGTATCCGACACGTAGTGCGTCATGTCGTGGCCCGGGTCCTCGACGAGGATCGACGCGATCGCCAGCTTCGCCGGCTTGAGCTTCCCGACGGCCTCGGTGATCGCCGCGATCGTTGACGCGCGGATCCACCGCATCCACTCCGGATCGAAGCCGCTCTCGGTTGCGCTCGCGCCCCAGATCCCGATCGAGTCCTTGGTCTCGTGGACGTGGGTCGCCGACATCACCAGCAGATCGATCCCCAGCTTCGGGTCGAGGTCGGCGCGCATCTGCTGCGACTCGTCGCGGAAGTAGCCCACCACGTCGACCGCGCAGTGGGCGATGGTGGTCTCGTTCTGCTTGAGCACGTAGCAGCGCACCCAGTTCGGATCGTGGACCCCGAACGCCTGTCTTCCCTCGCCGTACCCGGCGATCCACACCGGATCGAACACCCCGTTGCCGTTGAGATCGGTGAACGGCTCGCCGAAGCCGTGGACGCCGTTGTACTTGCCGTCCTTGTCCGGCAGGTCGACGAACGGCTCCACCAGCGGCGTGATGTCGCGCTTGGCCGCGCCCACGTAGAGCTTGCCGTCGCCGCTGTCCGGGCAGTTGCTGTCGCCCGGACACAGCTGTTCGATCACCAGCGGGATCTCGTCGTTGCCGAGGCTCTTCACGGGTGGCGCCGCGGGATCGCACGAGCCCAGCAGCAGGAGGGGGAGCAGGCAAAGAGGGCGCATCGCCGCGAGTGTCTTCTCCCCGCCGCCGCCGCGTCAAGCGCCGGGATGCACTCGCACTCCTCCTCGCGCCACCGTCGTCCCCGCCTGCCCCATCCGCCGCCGCAGGCTATCGACGTTCTCCCGCAGCGCCTCGAGCCGCTCCACCACCCCCTCCTCCCCCGCAAGCTGCGACAGCTCGGTCGCCGCCACCGCCGGCCGCTCCACCAGCGCCCTCGCACGTCCGAGGTAGGCCTCCACCGCCGCGAGCGCCAGCGCCGACTCCCGGAGGTCATCCTCGATCAGGAGAAGGAGGTTCCGGAGCTCCCCTTTGCCCGCGAGCGCGCCCGGCGTGGTCCCCGAGGCGATGCGGTCGCGCAGGCGGCGGCGAGGCGCGGAGCGGCGTTCGGTCATGCCAAAGAGCTTCCGGCCGCCGCCGCCCGCGGGCAACTTTTTCGCCCCTTCGATTGGCCCCGCGCAAGCCGGCCGTCCCGTCGCTGGTCACCCACTGGCGAAATTATTCCCATGGATTTGACTCGCTCCGGGGCCTTGCACATACTTCTGCCCGTGCGCCCGGCCGACCGTTTCCCCTTGACAATCCGGGTGCGCTTCCTAGGATTCAACCCCTTGATTACCCTGGACAAATCGCATTGGGCCTGATCCCGGAGGAGAAGATCACCGAGATCAGGGACCGCACGGACATCGTGCAGGTCATCGGCGAGTACGTCGCCCTGCGCAAGTCGGGGATCAACCACAAGGGGCTGTGCCCCTTCCACGGCGAAAAGACGCCCTCCTTCAACGTGAACTCCGCCAAGCAGATCTTCCACTGCTTCGGCTGCGGCAAATCGGGCGACGTCTTCCGCTTCGTCATGGAGCACGACGGCAAGCCCTTCCTCGACGTGGTGCGCGAACTCGCCCGTCGTGGCGCGATCGACCTGCCCGAGCCGGAGCGCACCCCGGAGGCGCGCGAGGCGCAGAAGCGCAACGAGACCGACCGCGCCCGCCTCCTCCGCGTCCTCCAGCTCGGCTGCGAGTATTTCCGCGGCGAGCTCGCCAGCGCGCGCGGCGAGCGGGGCCGTGCCTACATCGTCAAGCGCGGCATCGGCCCGTCGGTGGAGGAGGCGTTCCTGCTCGGCTACGCCCCGCCCGGATGGGACGGCCTGGTGCGCTTCCTCGAAGCGAAGAAGGTCCCCGCCGACCTCGCCGAGCGCGTCGGTCTCATCCGCGCCCGCGACGGCGCCAAGCTCGCCCCCGGCTCGCCACCGACGAAGGCCACCCACTTCGACATGTTCCGCGACCGGGTGATCTTCCCGCTGATCAACCCGCAGGCGGAGGTGATCGCCTTCGGCGGCCGCACCCTGGAAACCGACCCCGCGGTGCCGAAATACATCAACTCCCCCGAGAGCGGGATCTACAGGAAGGGCGAGAACCTGTTCGGCCTCCACGCCGCGAAAGGCGCGATCCGCAAGGCCGGGCGCGCCATCCTGGTCGAGGGCAACTTCGACGTCCTGGCGATGCACGAGCACGGCTTCACCGAGACCGTCGCGCCGATGGGCACCGCGCTCACCAAGGAGCAGGTCCACCTCCTCCACCGCTACTCCCCGGCCCGGGTGAACCTGTTCCTCGACGGGGACAGCGCCGGATTCGCCGCCGCCGCGCGCGACGTCGGCATCTTCCTCGACGAGGAGCTGCTCTCCTACGTCACCACCCTCCCGCTCGGCGAGGACCCCGACACCTTCCTCGCCAAATTCGGGAAAGACGGCGTGAAGCTGCTTCTCGACAAATCCAAGGAATCCGTCGAGTACTTCTGCGCCTACGCCTGGAAGCGCACCGGCGACAGCATCGTCGAGCGGGTCAAGCTCCTCGAGGACGAGGCGGCGCCCCTCATCCGCAAGGTCAAGAACGAGACCGCCCGTCGCCGCTACGCCGAGAAGCTCGCCCTCGAGCTCGACCTCCCCCTCGACACCGTCGGCAAGGTGATCCGCGGCGGCAGGAACACCGGCCCGGATCGCCGCCCCGAGGTCGCGCCGCTGGCCGCCGCGCCGATGGCCGGCGCCCCGCAGAAGCTCTCCCCCGGTGATCGCGAGCTGATCAAGCTGATCGCCGACCACCCGCGCCTCCTCCAGCGCCTGGTGGCCCTCGGAGTGCTGCGCTGCATCACCAACCCGGAGCTCCGCCGGGCCTTCACCGATCTCTGCGACCGCACCACCACGTTCAAGTTCGACGCCGCCGCCTTCGCGGCCACGCTCGATCCGCCTTTGCGCCCCCAGATCATGGAAGCGGCTCTCTCGGGCCACTACGCCCACGAGGCCGATCCGGAGAAGACGCTGCTGGCGATCATCCGCAAGTTCGAGAAGGATGGCCTGCTCGTCGAGCTCAAGCGGGCCCTCACCGAGGCGCGTGCCGGCGGGGACCCGTCCGAGATCCAGAAGCTGAACGCGCGAATCAACGAACTGAACCAGCAACGCCTAGGGCTGAAAGGTTAGGAAGACGCCGTGAAAGCGAAAGAGGCCGTGACCAGCACCCGTGACTCCGAGCGTCGCAAGCAGCAGCTCATCACGATGGGCAAGGCGAAGGGCTTCCTCACCTACGACGAGGTGAACGATCACATGCCCGAGGACATCGTCTCGTCCGACGCGATCGACGACTGGCTCGGTGCGCTCGGCGACGAGGGGATCGAGATCGTCGACGCCGGCGCGGCGGTCAAGATGCCCCCCGGCGCGGCGGTAGCGCCGGTCAAGGAGGAGGCGGAGGGCGCCGCCGAGGAGCCGGAGGAAAAAGAGGAAAAGGAGGAAGACGACTTCGACGGCGGCTACTCCAGGACCAACGACCCGGTGCGGATGTACCTCCGCAAGATGGGGTCGGTGTCGCTCCTCACCCGCGAGGGCGAGGTGGAGATCGCCAAGCGGATCGAGGAGGGCGAGCGCCGCGTCCTGACGGTGGTCCTGAACTCGTCGATCGCCGTCGAGGAGATCCTCGAGCTCGGCAACCGGCTCCGCGCCGCCAAGATCCGCGTCAAGGAGGTCATCCGCGACGTCGACGAGGAGGACGTCGAGTTCGACGAGGAGTGGCACGCCGAGCGGGTGATCAAGCTGATCGACAAGGTCCGCCGCCACGCGCGCGAGAACGAGAAGCTGAACGAGGAGCTGGCCGGCAAGAAGCTCTCCGATCAAAAGAAGAAGAAGCTCAAGGAGAAGCTCGAGGAGAGCAAGAGCGAGGCGTTCGAGCAGCTCTCCGAGCTCCGGATCAACAAGAAGCAGATCGAGAAGATCGTCCAGAAGCTGAAGGGGCTGGTCGTCCGCATCGAGAAGGGCGAGGACGAGCTCTCCGAGGTCGAGCGCAAGCTCGGCATGTCGCAGAAGGACCTCCGCAAGACCCAGCGCGACCTGAAGTCGTCACCGCAAAAGGCGCGCGCGGTGGTGAAGAAGCTCGGCGTGACCCCCGAGGAGCTCGAGGCCGCCTCGCACGAGATCGCCAACGCGCAGCGCAAGATCAAGCGCGTCGAGGAGGAGGCCAAGCTCACCGTCGAGGACCTCCGCGCCACCTACAAGGAGATCCACGAAGGCGAGCGGATGGCCGAGCGCGCCAAGAGCGAGCTGGTCGAGGCCAACCTCCGCCTGGTCGTCTCGATCGCCAAGAAGTACACCAACCGCGGCCTCCAGTTCCTCGACCTGATCCAGGAGGGCAACATCGGCCTGATGAAGGCGGTCGACAAGTTCGAGTACAAGCGCGGCTACAAGTTCTCCACCTACGCCACGTGGTGGATCCGCCAGGCGATCACCCGCGCGATCGCCGATCAGGCGCGCACCATCCGCATCCCGGTCCACATGATCGAGACGATCAACAAGCTCATCCGCACCTCGCGCTACCTCGTCCAGGAGCTCGGCCGCGAGCCGACCCCGGAGGAGATCGCCGACAAGATGGAGCTGCCGCTCGACAAGGTCCGCAAGGTCCTGAAGATCGCCAAGGAGCCGATCTCGCTCGAGACCCCGATCGGCGAGGAGGAGGACTCCCACCTCGGCGATTTCATCGAGGACAAGGGCGTCATCTCCCCCTCCGACGCGGTGATCTCGATGAACCTCGCCGAGCAGACCCGCAAGGTCCTCGCCACGCTCACCCCGCGCGAGGAGAAGGTCCTCCGGATGCGCTTCGGGATCGGCGAAAAGTCCGATCACACCCTCGAAGAGGTCGGCCAGGACTTCGAGGTCACCCGCGAGCGGATCCGCCAGATCGAGGCCAAGGCCCTCCGCAAGCTTCGCCACCCGAGCCGCAGCAAGCGCCTCAAGTCCTTCGTCGAGAACTAGACCGGTCCGCTCGTCACGCCGGTGGCGCCGCCGTCAATCCTGACACCCCCGCCCATTCCGCCCTCGCTGAAGCCCCCGGAAACCGGGCCGATCGAATTGGATCGCTCCTTGCTCAGCCCGCGCCCGGAGGCTCACCATGAGAAATCTCTCGCCACGCTGGGTCAAGTTCGTCCTTGGAATCGCCCTTTCGAGCGGCATCGCCGGCGCCCGGCCGGGCGAGCTGCGGCGGTCGGGCGGGGACGCGTCGCTGGAAGTGCTCGATCCGATGGCCACCGGCCGTACCTGCATGATCAAGGGCGCCGTCTGCATCACCTCCGGCGCCGCCGAGACCATCGCCGCCGCGCAGCCCCTCGCCTCCACGGGCGCCCTTCCCGCCTCGCCCCCGGTCTTCCAGCGCGTGGGCGTCGCCGCCACCGCGATCGAGGCCGTTGGCGCCGCCCCCTGGACCCTCGAGCTCGACGCCTACACGAGCCTGCCGGCGGTCAAGGGCAACACCCTCTTCCTGTTCTACGACCTCGCCGCTCCCGACGCGGTCGCGAAGCAGGAGGTCACCGGGATCCACCACGGCCAGGTCCTCCCCGGCCGCGCCCTGTCGGCCCGCATCAAGCTCTCCCCCGACGACGGCTTCCGCGCCGCCCACGCCTACCACGTCCGCATCGTGCAGCTCCTCGGCGGCCGCGAGGTTCTCCTCGCCCAGGGCGACTTCTCCCTCCGCTAGCCTCCGTCCCGCCTTCCTCCCTTCCTCGTCTCTCCGCCCCTTCCCGATTCGATGTTACGCTTCGCCGGCTGCCCCTGCGGGCCGGAGCGTCGCGATGTCAGGTCCCTGGAGCGTCCCGCTCTCGATCGCCACCCTCGTTGCCGTCGCTGGATGCGGCGCCTCCACCCTCCCGGGCAGTGACGCCAAGGTGACCCTCGACGGCCCCTCCGGTCTCGCCGACGGGGGGAACCCCGGAGACGCGGCGGGCGACCTCACCGTCGGTACTCCGTGCGGCGCGGGCCTGTGCGCCGCGGGCGAGCTGTGCGAGTTCGGCGCCTGCCACAAGCACTGCGGCATGGCGGCGCGCTGCAGCGACCCCGAGGCCTGCTGCATGCCCGGCGACGTCTGCTACCTCGGCCAGTGCACCACCCCCGGGATGCCGTGCGCCCCGGGCGGCGGTGGCGACGGCGGTAGCTGCAACTTCACCCTCTGTCCCGACGGGCAGTACTGCGAGCAGTCGATCGGCAAGTGCCTGCCGCTCGCCAAGACCAACATGTGCGAGTTCCACCCACCCGTCGGGCAGTTCTCGCCCAAGGTGAAGTGGGAGTGGCAGGACTCGAAGGTTCTGCCCACCTACAACCAGATCATGATGACCCCGGTGGTCGCCGATCTCGACGGCAACTGCATGCCCGACGTGGTCTTCTCGACCTTCGCGCAGAGCAACTACAGCACGGACGGGGTGGTGCGGGCGGTGCGCGGCGATGGCAAAGGGGAGCTGTGGAACGTCACCGATCCGGCGCTGCGGGTGGGCCCCGGCGCGCAGCTCGCGCTGGCCGACGTCGACGGGGACGGCAGGGTGGAGGTGTTCGCCTGCCACGAGTCGAAGGCGGTGCTCGCGCTCAACTCCGACGGTTCCAAGAAGTGGCTGTCGGCCGACAAGCCCTGCGGCGGCTACGATGCCCCGTCGGTGGCGGACCTGAACCACGACGGCATTCCGGAGGTGGTGGTCGGCTTCGCGGTGCACAACGCACAGAACGGCGCGCTGATCGGCAATCCTCCGGTGGTCAAGACCTACGGCAACTACGGCGTCTACTCCACCGTCGCCGAGCTCGACGGCGACATGCAGAACGGGATGGAGATCGTCGGTGGCGGCGCCGTCTACCGCATGGACGGAAAGCTCTACTGGGACAAGTCGGGCGGTGATCTCGGCTACCCGGCGGTGGCCGACCTCGACGGGGACGGCCACCCCGACGTGGTCTCGGTCGTCCCGGCGAAGAACGTCGTCTACGCCTACAAGAGCGACGGGACGCTGATCTGGGGACCGAAGGACGTCAACAACGGAGTCGCCACGCCGAAGGGGCCGACCGGCGGTGGGCCACCGACGATCGCCGACTTCGATGGCGACGGGAAGCCCGACGTGGCGACCGCCGGCGGCTACGGCTACCTGGTGCTCAACGGCCAGACCGGCAAGGTGCTGTGGCACTCGACGATGACCACCGACACCTCCTCGCGCGTCACCGGCTCGTCGGTGTTCGACTTCGAGGGCGACGGCCTGGCGGAGGCGGTCTACAACGACGAGCGCAACCTCCGAGTCTACGACGGCAAGACCGGCAAGGTGCTGGTCAAGCTCTGCTCGACCTCGGGGACGCTGTGGGAGAACCCGATCGTGGTAGACGTGGATGCCGACGATCACGCTGAAATCGTGGTTATGAACAATAACTACGGAATCAACATGTGCGACCAGGATCTCGGCGGCGGCATGTCGCACAGCGGCTTCAAGGTGATCGGCGACGCGCAGGATCGGTGGGTGCGGACGCGGCGGATCTGGAACCAGCACGCCTACCATGTCACCAACGTCGGTGACGACGCCAGGGTGCCGAAGGTCGAGCCGAGCAACTGGGGTCAGCCGGGGCTCAACAACTTCCGGCAGAACGTGCAGACCAAGAACGTCTTCGCCGCCCCCGATCTCGTGCCGAAGGATCTTCACGCGCTCTACGATCAGTGCTTGAAGAACGTGATCACCCTCGTCGCCACGGTGCTGAACCAGGGTGCCGCCAGCGCGCCGCCGGGCGTGCCGGTCACCTTCTTCTGGGCCGGTCCGAACGGCACCGTCGCCGTCGGAACGACGAAGACCAAGGGGCAGATCCTCGCCGGCGCGTCGGAGACGGTGTCCTACGAATGGACCGTTCAGGGGGTCGATCCGCAGGGACCGCTCACGGTGTGGGTGGTGGTGGACGCCGCGGGGCAGGGACCCCAAAGCGGGATCGTCAACGAGTGCGACGAGCAGAACAACACCGCGAAGCCGATCCAGGTCGGCTGCCCCGCGATCGGCTGACCCGCCTTGAAATCGTCGACGGGGTGGTCTAAGGTCCGCCTCGGTTGGGCCCGACCTTGATATCCTGCGCACACGAAGATCACCCCACGTCGAAGAGCGAAGGGCCCATAGCTCAGCTGGTCAGAGCGGCCGGCTCATAACCGGCTGGTCCCTGGTTCGAACCCAGGTGGGCCCACAACGGATCGAGGAGGCACGGTTTTGAAGAATCAGCTCAAGCTCCTGGAAGCGCTGCAACGCCACGACGCAAAGATCCAGGAACTCGATCGAGCCCGCAAGGCGATACCCGAGAAGGTCGACAAGCTGCGCGCCGATCTGGCGAAGGTGGAGGAGCTGCTGGCGCGGGAGCGCGCGGAGCTGGCGGAGACGGAGAAGTGGCGCCGCGACCGCGAAGGGGCGATGAAGACGGAAGAGGAGCAGCTGGTCAAGGCGAAGGCGAAGGTCTCGCAGGTGAAGACCTCGAAGGAGTACATGGCGTCGCAGCGCGAGGTGGAGAACACGCGCAAGATGGCCGCCGAGACGGAGGAGAAGCTGCTGACGGTGATGGAGGCGTCGCAGCAGGCGCGGGCGCGGATCGCCGAGCACGAGGGGGATGTCGAGAAGCTGCGCCAGCACGTCGCCGGCGAGGAGACCGAGGCGAAGGGGCGCCTGGCGACGATCGAGGGGGAGATCGCGCACCTCAAGGTCGGGCGCGACGCGGAGGCGAAGGCGGTGCGCGCCGACGTGCTGAAGAAGTACGCCGCGATCCAGATGCGGCGCGGCCTGGCGGTGGTGCCGGTGCACAACGGGACCTGCCGCGGCTGCAACATGAACATCCCGCCGCAGCTCTTCAACACGCTGCAGCGCGGGAGCTCGATCGAGCTGTGCCCGAACTGCAACCGGATCATCTACTGGGACAAGCTGATGGAAGATCCCGACGGCAAACCGGCGGGGTAGCGGGGCACCTTTCATCGCTACTTCATCGCTCACGAGGCTTGCTGGCGTCGCTGCGCGAGCGTATGGTGTCGTCGGTCCATCGTCGCAGCCGGTGAGGCGATCGCCGGCATGCTGCGTCGCAACATGCGGGAGGAAAGTCCGGGCTCCACAGGGCAAGGTGCCGGCTAACGGCCGGTCGGGGCGACCCGAAGGAAAGTGCCACAGAGAACAGACCGCCGTCCCAGCCCACCGGGACGGTAAGGGTGAAACGGTGCGGTAAGAGCGCACCGGGCCCCTGGTAACAGGGGTCGCACGGTAAACCCCACCTGGAGCAAGACCGAAGCAGGAGCAAGGGGCTGCCCGCCCCGTAGTCTCCGGGTATGGTCGCTGGAGCCACGCGGCAACGCGTGGCCTAGATGAATGATCGCTGCCGCGCAAGCGGAACAGAACCCGGCTTACGAGCCGACTGCGACGATGGACCACTCTCCCCCTCCGTCACTCCGGTGACCTCCCCGTCGGCGCGGCGTCAAGCGCGTGCCGAACGGTCCTCTACCGCCTCGGGCCAATCCTCCGAAGTCGTTGTCTCGACGGGGTTTCTTCCCTGGCACCGACCGTGCTTAACCGGCTGGTGTAACCCTCCCGTTTCTGTCCCACGACAGTTTCACAAGGAGGTGCCTTGACCGAGCAGGAGGACGTCCGCCCCGTCCACGGGATAACGAGCTCGAAAAATTTCAAGGAGGTCCTAAACGCCCCGTCACTGGGGCGTTTGGCTTTCCGGAGGTCCCTTCGTCGCGCTAGGTGGCCTTGGCGGCGAGGAGGTTCAGCGCGGCGCCGGCCTTGAACCAGTCGATCTGCTCGGCGTTGAGGGTGTGGCGGAGCTCGAAGGTCTCGCTCGTGCCGTCGCCGTGGCGGAGGCGGGCCGTGACAGGCTGGCCGGGGACGAGGCGGGCCAGGCCGAGCAGGCTGACGCGATCGGTCTCCTGGACGCGGTCGTAGACCGACGGGTCGGCGAAGGTGAGGGGCAGGACGCCCTGCTTCTTCAGGTTCGCCTCGTGGATGCGGGCGAAGCTGCGGGTGATGATCGCGGCGGCGCCGAGGTGGCGGGGGGACATCGCGGCGTGCTCGCGGCTCGAGCCCTCGCCGTAGTTCTCGTCGCCGATCGCGACCCAGCGCAGGCCGCGCGCCCGGTAGTCGCGGGCGATCGCCGGGAAGGCCTGGCCGCGCTCGCCGGTGAGCTGGTGGAGTCCCTTGCCGGGCTCGCCGGTGAAGGCGTTGACCGCGCCGAGGAACATGTTGTCGCTGATCTTGTCGAGGTGGCCGCGGTAGCGGAGCCACTTGCCCGCCATCGAGATGTGATCGGTGGTGCACTTGCCCTTCGCCTTGAGGAGGACGGGCAGCTCGATGAAGTCCTGGCCGTCCCACGCGGCGAACGGGGTGAGCAGCTGGAGGCGGCTCGAGTTCGCTGCGACGGCGACGGCGATCGTACCGCCATCGTCGGCGGGGGCCAGGTAGCCGGGGGCGTCGCGGACGAAGCCCGCCGGCGGCAGATCGGGCGCCGGGCGCGGCGGCGTGAGCGTCCAGGTGGTGCCGTCGGGGGCGGTGAGCGGATCGGTGAGCGGGTTCCAGTCGAGCCGGCCCGAGAGGCCGTAGGCCATCACCACCTCGGGGCTGCCGATGAAGGCGAGGGTCTCGGGGTTGCCGTCGTTGCGGCCGCGGAAGTTGCGGTTGAAGGAGGTGATGATCGCGTTTTGATCGCCGTCCTTGATCTCGTCGCGCTTCCACTGGCCAATGCAGGGGCCGCACGCGTTGGCGAGCACGGTGGCGCCCACCGCCTCCAGGGAGGCCATCTGCCCGTCGCGCTGGATGGTGGCGTGGATCTGCTCCGAGCCGGGGGAGACCAGGAACGGGATCGGCATCTTCATGCCGTGCGCGCGGGCCTGCTCGGCGATATCGGCGGCCCGCGAGATGTCCTCGTAGGAGGAGTTGGTGCAGCTGCCGATGAGCGCCGAGGAGAGCCGGACCGGGTAGCCGCTCCGGGCGACGTCGGCGGCCATCTGCGAGACCGGACGTGCGAGGTCGGGGGTGTGCGGTCCGACGATGTGCGGCTCGAGGGTGGAGAGGTCGATCTCGATCAGCGTGTCGAAGTACTTCCGGGGATCGGCGGCGACCTCGGGATCGGCGGTGAGGAGGGCGCGGTGCTGCTGCGCAAGGTCGGCGAGGGCGGCGCGGCGGGTGCCGTGGAGGTAGGCGTCCATCCGGTCGTCGAACGGAAACACCGACGCGGTGGCGCCGAGCTCGGCGCCCATGTTGGTGATGGTCGCCTTGCCGGTGCAGGAGAGGTTCTGCACGCCGGGGCCGATGAACTCGACGACGCGGTTGGTGCCGCCCTTGGTGGTGAGGATCTGGCAGAGCTTGAGGATGACGTCCTTCGGCGAGGTCCAGCCGGAGAGCGCGCCGGTGAGGAGGACGCCGGTGCGCTTCGGGTAGAGCACCTCCCACGGGAAGCCGGCCATCACGTCGACCGCGTCCGCGCCGCCGACGCCCGAGGCGATCATCCCGAGGCCGCCGGCGTTCGGGGTGTGCGAGTCGGTGCCGATCATCAGGCCGCCGGGGAAGGCGTAGTTCTCGAGGACCACCTGGTGGATGATGCCGGCGCCGGGCTTCCAGAAGCCGATCCCGTACTTGTTGGAGACGGTGCGGAGGAAGTCGTAGACCTCCTCGTTCTCCGCCTGCGCGTTGCCGATGTCGGTGAGCGCGCCGACGCGGGCCTGGATCAGGTGATCGCAATGCACCGTCGTCGGGACGGCGGTGGCTTTGCGGCCGGCGCACATGAACTGGAGGAGCGCCATCTGCGCGGTGGCGTCCTGCATGGCCACGCGATCGGGGCGGAGGAGGAGGTAGCTCTGGCCGGGGACGAGCTCCTGGCCTTCCGGGTCGTCGAGGTGGCAGAGGAGGATCTTCTCGGCGAAGGAGAGCGGGCGCGCGAGGCGGCGGCGGGCGATGGTGAGCCGCTGCTCCATGCCGCCGTAGATGGCGGCGACGAACTCGGGCGTGGTGTCGATGGACTTCATGGGCAGGGCCTCCGATCGGCGCGCAGCATACCGCGCCCCGCGGGCCGTTCAAGACATGCGCTCGGGAGGTGCGCGCGGGACATTTTCCGCAAAACGTCCAAAACGTCATTGACAGCTTTTTAGAAAACTGCGAAGGGTTTCCACCACGTGACCGAAAACACCGAGATCCATGCCGAGCAGCTGCTCACCTCGCACCAGGTGGGCGCGATCCTTCAGGCCAACCCGAGCTCGGTCAAGAAGTGGATCAGCGAGGGGCGCCTGATCGCCTTCCGGACGCCGGGTGGGCACCGCCGGATCCGTGCGGCGGACCTGGTGCAGTTCATCGATGCCTACAAGATGCCGATCCCGCGGCGGCTGTCGGACGCCTCGCGGCGGCGGCTGCTGGTGGTGGACGACGACACCGCCCACCTCCGGGCGCTGAACCGGGCGCTGAAGAAGTACAGCACCCGGATCGAGGTCTCGCTGATCGCCAACGGGATCGATGCGCTGGTGCGGGTCGGGGCGTTCCGCCCGCACCTGGTGGTGCTCGATGTCGTCATGCCCACCGTTAACGGCCTCGAGGTCTGCCAGCGCCTGAAGGCCAACCCGGAGACCAGCTCGATCGAGGTCATCCTGGCGAGCGGTCAGTTCACCGCCGAGCTGGAGGCGGCGGCCCTCGCCGCCGGGGCGCTGCGCTGCATGCCGAAGCCGATCGACCTCAAGCTGGTGTTCGAGGATCTCGGGATCGGCCTCCAGCCCGCTTTCTGACCCAGGTCCCATGGACCCGCCGCTTCCGTGAGCTGGCGGTTTCGCGCTTCTTGCTCGCCTGAGCACGCAGGTCTATCCTGCGCCAACACCCTGGGTCACGGGGAATAGGAGGCAGCGATGTCGATCCTGGCAGACGTTCTCAAGGACACGTTCGGGAAGTTCGTCGATCTGACCGAGGCCGCCGGACCAAAGCTCCTCGCGGGGCTGATGATCCTGTTGATGGGCTGGCTGATCGCGAAGCTCGTCGCGGGCGGGCTCACACGGGTGCTGAAGATGGTGCGCCTCGACGTGGCGGCCGAGAAGGCGGGAGTCGACAGCTTCCTCCGGCGCGGGAACGTGAAGATCGGGAGCATCGAGCTGCTGTCGCGCTTCGTCTACTGGTTGCTGCTGCTCTTGACCCTGCTGGCGACGGTGAATGTGATGGGGATCGCCGAGGCGGAGCTGATCTTCCGCAGCGTGGTGTCGATTATCCCGCGGGTGATCCTCGGCATGGTGATCTTCATCCTGGGCCTCGGCTTCGCCGGCTTCATCGGCGATGCGGTGCAGACCGGCGCCGCCAACGCGCAGATCCGCGCCGCGCGCCTGCTCGCCAACATCGCGCGCTACGCGACCACGGTGCTGGTGCTGATCGTGGCGCTCAATCAGCTCCAGATCGCCACCGAGGTGCTGAGCAACGCCTTCCTGATCCTCTTCGGCGCGCTCTGCTTCGGGCTGGCGCTCGCCTTCGGTCTCGGGTGTCGCGACCTGGCCGGCCGGATCGCCGGGGAGGCGTGGGAGCGCGAGCGGGCGCAGGCCAAGGCGCTCGAAAAAGAGGCCTCCGAGTAGAACCGCTCTAGCGCCCGAGGGCTTTGAGGAGCTGCGCGCGGGCGGTGGCGAGGGAGTATTCGGCCTGTACGCGCTGCGCCGCGGCGGCGGTGAGGGCGACCTGCGCGTCGCCGAGCTCGATCGCGTTGCCCACCCCGGTCTGGTAGCGCCCCTCGGCGAGACGGAGCCGCTCACGGGCATTGACCAGCGCCTCCTGGGAGGCCACCTCTGCGCCCTTGGCCGAGCGAACCGCCAGCCGCGCCTGATCGAGCTCGAGCCGGATCTGCTGCCGGAATGCGTCCCGCTGCGCCCCCAGCGCCACCCCGTTCGATTCCGATTCGCGGACCTGCGCGGTGGTCAAGAACCCGTTGAACAAGGACCAGTTCACGAGGAGCGACGCGGTCCAGTTCCATGCCAACCGCGAGAGGTCTATGCCGGCGTCGGAGAGATCCATCGCCGCCGATAGCCCTGGGAGGTAGCCGCCCTTCTGCGAGCCCTTCGTCAGCTCCTGGGCGCGGATCTGACCTTCCAGCGCAGCCAGCTCCGGTCGCGCCGCCACCGCCTCGGGCAGGAGCGCGTCGAGCGACGTGTCCTCGCCCGTCACCGGCGGCAGGGACTCGTCGGCGACGTCATAATCGGTCGGGCCCTCGCTGCCCATCGCCTGGTTGAGCAGCGCCTTCGCGCTTTCGTAGGCGGTCTCGGCGTTGATCAGGCGCACGCGCGCATTGGCGCGATCGGTGCGCGCTTGCGCCCGGTCGATCTCCGGCCGTGTCCCCACCTCGACGAACCCCTCGACCTGCGCCAGATGCCGCTCCTGATTGGCCAGGTTCTCCCGCGCCACCTGCAGATCGGCCCGTGACGCGCGCGCATTGAAATAGGCGGTCCGCGCGCCCAGCACCACCTGGAGCCCAGTCGCCCGCTCTGTGTCGCCCAGTGCGGCCGCGGTCGCCCGCGCGGCCTGAAAGCGCCCCCAGGTCTGCCAGTCCCAGATGTGCTGGGTGACGCCCAATCGAAAACTGAAGTTGTTGGCGGTGTCGAACGGGCTGGACCCGGGTGCCGGGTTGGCGATCCCTGATCCCGGCCGCTGAGCGAAGTTCCCCGTCGTCCGCTGGTAAAGCGCCGACGCCGTCGCCTGCGGGAGGAGGGGCGCCCTCGCCTGATCGGCGCGCGCCCGGGCAGACTCGGTGTTCGCATGCGCCTGGCGGACCTGCGGCTGATTCTCGCGCGCCGCGCGCACCGCCTGATCGAGCGTCAACACCGGCGCGCTGAATCCCACCAACAGCAGCAGCAGGGGCAGCGGCGTCATTCGTAGCGCAAGGCCTCGATCGGGTCGAGCAGCGACGCCTTGCGCGCCGGATAGAGCCCGAAGACGATCCCGACCAACGCGCTGAAACCCACCGAGATGAGGATGATGTCGGGCCGCACCAGCATCGGCCAGCCGAACTTCGCCGCCAATCGATTGGCCACCAGCAATCCAATTCCGACACCGCAAAGCCCCCCCATGATCGACAGCGTCAAGGCCTCGACCAGGAACTGCGCCAGGATGTTGCGCGTGGTCGCTCCCACCGCCATGCGCAGCCCGATCTCCCGCGTGCGCTCGGTGACGCTCACCAGCATGATGTTCATGATCCCGATGCCACCGACGAGCAGCGACACCGCGGCGATGCTCGCGAGCAGCGTGGTCATGGTCTTGGTGCCCTCCTGCTGCGCGCTCGCCATCTCGGTCAGGTTGCGGATCGAGAAGTCGTCGTCGACCCCCGCCTGCACGCGGTGGCGGTCGCGCAGGAGCTGGGCGATCTGGATCTGCGCGCGGGCGGTCGCCTCGGGAGAGCTGGCACCGACGAAGATCATCCCGGGGATGAAGTTGCGGAGGCCGCTGCCCTGGATCTTCGCCCGGTAGGTGGTTTGCGGCATGAACACCGCGTCGTCGTAATCGGTCCCGATCGGCGACTGGCCCTTGCGCGCCATCACTCCGATCACCTGGAATGGGATGTTCTTGATCCGCACCGACTGCCCGATCGGGTCGGCGCTCGGACCGTAGAGCTTGTCCACCACCGTCTGCCCGAGGATGACCACCTTGGTGCCCCCTTCGACGTCGGTCTCGGTGAAGATCGCGCCGCGCGACATCTCCCAGTTGCGGATATCGAAATACTCGGGCGTGGTTCCTGTGATTGAAGTGGTCCAGTTCGAACTGTCACTGATCACCTGCCCGTTGGTGCGGAGCTGCGCCGCCGCGAGGCGCACCGACGGGACCTCGGTCTGGATCGCCTTGAGATCGTCCCAGGTCAGCGTCGGCTGCGAGCCGAAGCCGCCCATCGCGCCGCCTGACACCGACGCGCCCGGCATGATG
The DNA here is from genome assembly GCA_009692555.1 of Myxococcales bacterium. Taxonomy (GTDB): domain Bacteria; phylum Myxococcota_A; class Polyangia; order Palsa-1104; family SHYY01; genus SHYY01. Next base: position 3,935 of record SHYY01000076.1, on the reverse strand, counting down.
ATCAGGAGGTTTGATCCCATCGAGGCGAACGCCTTCTCGACCTGCGCCTTGGCGCCCTCGCCGATCGCCACCATCGCGATCACCGCGCCCACGCCGATGATGATCCCGAGGGTGGTGAGGAAGGAGCGCAGCTTGTTGCGGATCACCGCGCGCACCGCGATCCGGATGGTTGCGAACGCGTTCACGGGTGCGCCTCCTCCTCGGGCGGCACCACCGCGCGGAGCGGATCGCGGCGCTGGTCCGATTGCACCCTCCCGTCTCGCATCACCAGCACCCGCGAGGCGTAGGCGGCGATCTCCGATTCATGGGTGACCAGCACGATGGTCATTCCGGCGCGGCCGAGCTCCTGGAAGAGCGCCATCACCTCGATCGAGGTGCGCGAGTCGAGGTTTCCGGTGGGCTCGTCGGCGAGGATCAGCCGCGGCCGGCTCACCAGCGCGCGCGCGATCGCCACCCGCTGCTGCTGCCCGCCCGAGAGCTGGCTCGGGTGGTGATCGAGCCGCGAGCCGAGGCCCACCCGTTCAAGCGCCTCCACCGCGCGCCAGTGGCGCTCGCGCGTCGGCACCCCGGCGTAGAGCAGCGGCAGCTCAACGTTCTCGACGGCGCTGGTGCGCGCGAGGAGGTTGAAGCTCTGGAAGACGAAGCCGAGGGTGCGGTTCCTCACTTGCGCCTGCGCGTCGCGGCCGAGCTTCGAGACGTCGCGCCCATCGAGGAGCAGGTGCCCCGAGGTGGGTCGATCGAGGCAGCCGAGCAGGTTCATCAGCGTCGATTTGCCGGAGCCCGAGGCGCCCATCACCGCCACGAAGTCGCCGGTCTCGATGGTCAGGGAGACGCCGCGCAGCGCGCGCACCTCCACGTCGCCCATTGCGTAGACCTTGGTGACCTCCTCGAGGAGGATGAGCGGTGCTCCGGCCATCGCGCGCTAGAACATCCTCCGCATGCCCGGCCCGCCCGTCGGTGGCGGCCCGCCCTTCGCCTCGCCGCCCACCATCTCGGTGATCACCGGGTCGCCCTCCTTCAGCTCGCCCTCGGCGATCTCGGTCGCGGTCCCGTCGGTGATGCCGATTTTCACGGTCACCTGCGCGGGGGTCGCGCCCTGAAGCCGCCACACCTTGCGCACCGCCGGGTCGTCGTCCTTGCCGCCGCGTCCTTGCCCCTTTTGCCCCGCACCACCGTCGGGACGCCCACCCTTGGCGGCGCCGAGCTCCGGTGGCGGTCGGAAACGCAACGCCGCGTTCGGCACCTTCAGCGCGCCGTCCTTCTCGGCGTAGACGAAGGTCACGTTGGCGGTCATCCCCGGCTTCAGCTTGAGGGCGCTGTTGTCGACGTCGATCACCGCATCGTAGGTGACCACGTTCTGCACCGTCTGCGGCGCGTTGCGGACCTGACGGATCGTCCCCTTGAAGCGCTCGAGCGGGTAGGCGTCGACGACGAAGCTGGCGTTCATCCCCGGCTTGAGCTTGCCGACGTCGGCCTCGGCGACGTTGGTGTCGACCTGCATCTTGCGCAGGTCCTCGGCGATGGTGAACAGCGTGGGCGCCTGGAGCGACGCCGCCACCGTCTGCCCGACGTCGACGTTGCGCGAGATCACCACGCCATTGATCGGCGAGACGATGGTGGTGAAGTTGAAGTTGATCTCCGCCTGGTGCAGCGCCGCGCGCGCCTGCTCGATCGTCCCCTGCGCCGCCGCCACCTGGGCCTGCGCAGCCTCGGCGGTGGCCTGCGCGGTGTCGAGGTCGGCCGGGGCGATCAGCTTGCGCTCGGCCAGCTCGCGCGAGCGGTCGTACTGCCGCTTGGCGTCGGCCGCCTGCACCTTCGCCCGGGTCGAATTTCCCTGTGCAGCCGAATGGTTGGCGCGCGCCTGCTCCACTGCCGCCTGGAAGAGGGGCGGATCCAGCCGGGCGATCACCTGCCCCTTCTTCACCGTCGAGTTGAAGTCGACCAGGATCTGCTGGAGCCGCCCCGACACCTGGCTTCCCACCTGCACCGTGACCAGCGCCGACACCGTTCCCGTCGCTGTGACCTTCGCCACCAGCCGCCCGCGCTCCACCTTCACCGTCTCGAAGCGGACCTCCGGCTTGCCCTGGGTTCGCGTCCAGCCGACCGCGGCGAACACCGCGCCGCCGAGCAGCGCGAGCACGACCAGCCAGCCGGCGATCCGTTTCATGTGCGAGGGAAAATGGTCCGGCGTGGCCCGGGTGTCAAGGCGGGCTCCGTGGGGAACTAGCAGGGGTCGCCAGTCAAGGAGTACTGTCGGCTGGCTGCGGCGCGCCCCGAGTGAGGGAGTCCGATGCGGGTGATGACGATGGACGGCGGGCCCTCCCCGCTCCTGCTGATCCGCCTCCTCACGCTACATGGAGGAGCAGCGCCCCGGCACCCTCGAGAAGACCGAGATGTTCGCGGGCACCTCCGACGGCGCCTTCATGACCCTCTACCTCGCGGCACGCCTCGCCGAGGGCAACATGGAGCCGCTCGAGATGATCGACGGCTGCATCGAGTTCTCCAACCGCCTGTGCGAGGTTCTCCACGCCACCTTCGGGCGCACGCTGAGGCTGCTCCTCGGCGGCCCGCTCAACCTTTCGCGCGACCTCCGCGATCTCCTCAGCCGCCCGGAGATCTACGGCGATCTCACCTTGGGCGACCTCGACCGAATGATGCTGGTCGTCACCTTCGACGCCTTCAACTGGCGCCCCTGCATGCTTCGCAGCTTCGACCCCATGGCCCGACCGGAGATCACCCTCGTCGACGCCGCGCTGGCCAGCAGCGCCTTCCCGATGCTGCTCCCGCTCCACAACGGCGGCGACGGCAATTTCTATCTCGACGGCGGCGTGGTCGCCAACAACCCTGCGATGGGCGCACTCTCGAGCGGCCTGCAGTACCTGAGGTGGACCGAAGCGCAGGACGACGAGAACGGGGAGTCCGATCACCTCCGCCAGATGACCGTGTTCTCCCTTGGTTCCCACGTGTCGAAGAGCGAGCGCACGACGGTCACGGGCAAGATCCGCAAGGGCCTCCTCGAGATGCTGATCGCCATCGACCCGTGGGGCGTTCCCGGCGCTCCCGGCGACATGAACTGGGGCTGGACGCAGTGGATCCTGCGACCCCCGGCCTTCCTCACCGACCTCCTGCTGCAGGGCTCGGTCGCGCAGACCTCCTTCGAGTGCCGTCAGCTCCTCGGACGGCGGTTCCATCGCTACACGCCGCCCCTGTCGCAGCTCCAGGAGGCGGCGACGGCGTTCTTCCGCGATCGGGCCCCGCTCAGCCAGGACCTCGACGAGCAAGCCGCATCGCTGTGCGGGCAGACCGGGATGAGCGAGACGCTGACGTGGCTCGAGAGCGAGTGGCTGGTCGAGTAGTTCCAAGGAGTGGGGCGGTTGGGGTGGGTGGGCCTGGGCGTCGGGTGCTTAACGGAGAAGGGGGTCCCTCCGCTCACGGAGTCGTAGTCGTAGTCGTAGTCGTAGTCGATTCAGGGGCACTCGCGCGCGGGGGATCACCTCTCCGGCACAAGCGCGCGAGCATCTCCACGATGCGGGTCAGCAGCTCCATGGCCTGTCGCCGGGTGTCTTCCAAGGCGAGTCGCAGGACCGCAAAGGCATCCCCGATCGCCGTGCACTCCATGGCGGAGCCCCGGGCGATGCTGTGGAAGCGGGCGCCCTCCGGCGCTCCGAACTGGCCCGCTCCCTCGGCGATGTTCAAGGGGATGGAGAGCGCCGCAGGTTTGAGCTCTTCGGTGAGAAACGAGTTCCCGCTGGGGGCGCTCGTCGCGATCTGCGACGCAAGGGCGAGGAACTCGATGGCGCGGCGATAGACGTCGAGCTTCTGGTCGGCCAGCAGGGGCATCCTCCTGTGGGGCCAGGGGGGTCGGTTGGCAGGAGGAATTTGTTGCGGGAGGAAGTTCGATTGCCGTCGCTGCGGACGGGACGACTACGACTACG
>SHYY01000075.1 GCA_009692555.1 Myxococcales bacterium | reverse complement strand
GGGCTCCGCGATGGAGTGCAAGGCGATCGTGGATGCCTTTGCGGTCCTGCAACTCGCCTTGGAAGACACTCGGCGACAGGCCATGGAGCTGCTGACCCGCATCGTGGAGATGCTCACGCGCTTGTGCCGGAGAGGTCATCCCCCGCGCGAGAGTGCCACTGAATCGACTGCGACTACGACTACGACTACGTGAGCGGAGGGACCCCCTTCTCCGTTAAGCACCCCTTCACCCTACCCTCTGCGCAGCCAGCGAGCCCACCGCGGGCGCGGCGAGCACGCTCTACGGGAAGGCGCCGCTGCCGATGCACGCCAGCAGGCCGGCGAGGTGGAGTTCCACGACGTGGTGGTCACGCTCGCCCCCGGCCCGCCGAAGATCTTCGCCCACAACACCGCCCCGTTTTGAATCGAATCCCTGGGCTGGCAGGACGCATCAACCGCAAGTCGACCTACAGCGTCAGGACCAGCTTGCCCACGGTCTGCCCCGACTCGATGTCGCGGTGGGCGTCGGCGGCGCGGTCGAACGGGTAGGTCTTGACCGGCGGCGCGGCGATCTTGCCGTCGCTGAGCCAGCCGGTGAGCTGGCCCATGCCGGCCTCGAGGATGTCCTTGCGATCGAAGAGGTAGCTCAGGTTGAAGGCGAGCACGCTCTTGCTGTCGTTGGTGAGATCGAGCGGGTTGAAGCGCGGGGTGCGGAGGTAGTCGATCCCGAGCTTGATCCAGCTCGGCCGGCCGCTGCCGCCTTTCGGCAGCATGCTGTGGAAGCCGTAGACCACCAGCTTGCCGGCGCGCCGGAGGTGCTGGTAGCTCTGCTTCAGCGTCGAGACGCCGTTGGCATCGCAGATCACGTCGTAGCCCTCGGGCGCGATCTTCTCGGCGCGCGCCCACAGGTCCTCGCTCGACTTGTCGATGACGTGATCGGCGCCGTGCGCGCGCGCGGTGTCGATCTTGTGCGCCGCGCCGACCACCGCGGTGACCTCGCAGCCGGCGAGCCTGGCGAGCTGGACCAGGCAGCCGCCGACGCCGCCGGCCGCCGAGTGGATCAGCACCTTGTCGCCCTTGTGCGGGTGCGCGAGCTCGAACAGCGCGAACCAGGCGGTCAGGTACACCGACGGGAAGCCGGCCGCCTCGGGGTCGCTGAGGCGCTCCGGCGTGCGAAACACGTACTGCCGCAAGGCCTTCACCTGGCTGGCGTAGCCGTTGAAGAGCGTCACCGCGAGAACGCGCTCACCGACGGCAAGGTCGGTCACGCCCGCTCCCACCGCCTGCACCACGCCGGCGACCTCGAAGCCCGGCGTGATCGGCCAGCCGACGAACTCCTTGGCCGATTGGTAGAGGCCCATCCGCACCATGGTGTCGGCGTAGTTGACACCGGCGGCGCGCACGTCGATGACCACCTCGCCGTCGCCCGGCACCAGCGACGGCGCCTCGCGGAGCGCCAGCTTGTCGTAGGAGCCCGGTCGATCGATGACGTACCTCCGCATCGTGGCCGGCGCGGGCAGCACACTGGGCGGCGGCGGGAGGGGGGCGACGTTCGAGACGGTGGCGGCGGTGTTCATTTTTTCTTCTTCTCCTGGGTTGTGGCGTGCTGGAAGAACGTCTGCAGGCGCGCGAGAGCGTCCGGGTTGACCCGGCAGGCGAGGAACTTGCCGTCCCTCGCCGTGGTGACCAGCTCCGCGTGAACCAGCTCCTTCAGGTGGTGTGAGACGGTGGGCGCGCCGATGTTCAGCCGCGCGATGATCGGCGTCAGCAGGCAGGTGTGCCCGTCCTCGTAGGAGCTGGCGCCCTTCAGGATCTCGACGAACAGGCGGAAGCGGTTCGGGTGCCCGAGCGCCTTCAGCATCTTGACGATCCGGTCATCGCTGGCGGCTTCGCGGGCGGTCATCGGCTCACACTTCGAAAGGTTGACAATTCGATAACTATCGAACGATGCGTTGTCAAGAGCGAAGCGCTCCGTGCTAGTCTCCCGCCCGTGCAGATCCTCCTCACCGGCGCGGCGGGGTTCATCGGGTCGTCGCTGACCGCGCGCCTGCTCGCGCGCGGCGACGAGGTGCTCGGGCTCGACAACTTCGACGAGACCCTCTACCCGCCGGCGCAGAAGGAGCGGAACCTCGCGTCGCTGGCGGGCCGGCCGGGGTTTCGCTTCCTGCGCGGCGATTTTCTCGACGAGAAGGTGGCCGAGGAGCTGGTCTCGGCGCGGCCCGATGCGGTGGTGCACCTCGGCGCGCTGGCCGGCGTCCGCCCGTCGCTGGAGCAGCCGAAGCGGTATCAGAAGGTGAACATCGAGGGCACGCTCAACCTCCTCGAAGCGTGCCGCGCGCACGGCGTCGGGCGCTTCCTCTTCGCCTCCTCCTCGTCGGTGTACGGGGCCCACTCGCGCGTCCCGTTCCACGAGGACGACCCCGCCGCGCGCCCCGCCTCGCCCTACGCCGCCACCAAGCGCGCCGGCGAGCTGCTCTGCTCGAACTACAGCGACCTCTACCCGATCGTCACCTCCTGCCTGCGCTTCTTCACCGTCTACGGACCGCGCCAGCGCCCGGAGATGGCGATCCACAAGTTCACCCGGCTGATCGACGCGGGCCTCCCGGTGCCGCTGTTCGGCGACGGCAGCACCGCGCGCGATTACACCTTCATCGAGGACATCCTCGACGGGGTGGTGGCGGCGATCGACGAGACGGCAGCACGAAAATCGGGAGAGCGCTGCCGGATTTTCAACCTGGGCGGCTCGCGCACCACGACGCTCAAGCGCCTGGTCGAGCTGATCGAGGCGGCCCTCGGCAAGCGCGCGCTCCTCGACTGGCAGCCCGATCAGCCGGGCGATGTCCCGATCACCTACGCCGACGTCACCCGGGCGGGGGCGGAGCTGGGCTACTCGCCGCGCGTCGGGATCGAGGAGGGGATCGCCCGTTTCGTGTCATGGTATCGCGACCAGAAGGCTGAGAAAGAGGACGCTCCATGGTAACCGTTCATGGCCTGGATAGTGATTTCAGGTACCTCCGCGCGAGCAACGCGCGGTGGGAGGGAGGCTCGACGGGCTGTGCCCGGCGAGGGGGGACGGGAAGGTCCCCCGGGAACGGTGCGCGATGAACCGCAGGCCGATGACCCTGACCCAGAAAATCCTCGCCGCGCACGCCGTCGGTCACCCGCGGCCTTGGGTGCAGGCGGGCGACATCCTGCGCGTGCGCGTCGACTGGACGATCGCCAGCGAGCTGGCGTGGAACGGGATGGATCGCACCTACCAGGCGCTCGGCCGCCCCCGCCTCCACGACAAGAACCGCTTCTTCCTCGCCGTCGACCACACCGTCGATCCCGAGACGCTGGCCACGGATCCGCGGGCGCAGCGGCTGGCGAAGCTCTCGCGCGACTTCGCCCTGGAGAGCGGGATCAAGCACTTCTACGACGCCAATCAGACCATCCTCCACACCCGCTTCTACCGCGACCTGGTGCAGCCCGGCGAGGTGGTGCTCGGCGCCGACTCGCACACCTCCTCGCACGGCGGGATGGGGGCGTTCGCGATCGGGCTCGGCGGCGCGGACATCACCGCGGCGATGGTGCTCGGGGAGTCGTGGATCGAGGTGCCCGAGGCGATCGCGATCGACTACGCGGGCGCGCTGCCCTTCGGGATCGGCGGCAAGGACGTCATCCTGAGGACGCTCCACGCGCTCGGGCGCAACACCGTGGCGATGGAGCGCAGCGTCGAGTATCGCGGCGAGGTGGCCGGCTTCTCGACGGACATGCGCTTCACCATCGCCAACATGACCGCCGAGTTCGGGGGGCTGAACGGGATCTTCGAGGCGGACGGCGTGGTGGCGGCATGGCTGGCCGCGCGCGACGGTTACCAGGGCGGCCTCGGCTACTACCGCGCCGACGACGACGCGCCCTACGTGGAGCGCCACCGGATCGATCTCGCCCGCCTCGAGCCGCAGGTGGCGAAGCCGTTCGCCCCCGACAACGTGGTCGGCGTTGCGGAGCTGGCGGGCCTCCCGATCGACGGCGTCTTCATCGGCGCCTGCACCACCACCGAGGAGGAGCTGGTGCTCGGCGCGCTGGTGCTGGAGGCGGCCCTGGCGGGCGGGGCGAAGGCTCAGGCGGGAAAGCGGCTGGTGGTGCCGGGCGATCTCGCGATCCAGAAGCGCCTCGCCGACGCCGGGCTGTGGGCTGCCTACGAGCGCGCCGGCTTCACCATCGATCCGCCGGGCTGCTCGATGTGCCTCGGTGTGGCGAGCCGCAAGGCCGGCAAGGGCGAGTCGTGGCTGTCGTCGCAGAACCGCAACTACCACAACCGGATGGGCGAGGGATCGCTGGCCTATCTCGCATCGGGAGCGACGGTGGCGGCGTCGTCGCTGGCGATGAAGGTGACCGACCCCCGGCCCCTGTTCGCGGCGATCGATCCCGCGCGCTTCGATCGACTGCTCGGGCGTGATCGCGCGGCGCGCCTCCCCGAGGTGCGGGTGATCGAGCCGGAGGTGGCGGTCAAGCCGGCGACGGGCAGAGCGGTGCACGGCGGCGCCACCCAGGCGGGCGTGGTGCTGCGCGGGCGCGTCCAGCGCTTCGGCGATCACATCGACACCGACGCGATCATCCCCGGTCAGTTCTGCCACTTGACGAAGCTCGACGAGCTGGGCGATCGCTGCTTCCACTTCGTGCGGCCCGAGTTTCCTTCGCGGGCGCGCGCCGGCCGGACCCTCGTCGTCGCCGACGAGGGCTGGGGCTCGGGCAGCTCGCGCGAGCAGGCGGTGTGGGCGCTCCAGGGCTGCGGCATCGTCGCGGTGATCGCCAGGAGCTACGCCTTCATCCACAAGCGCAACCTGACCAACGAAGGGTTGCCCTACCTGGTCGTCCGCGACCCGGTGTTCTTCGAGCTCACCATCGAGGACAGCGAGCTGGCGATCGATCTCTCGGCCGGCACGGTGCTCCACGTCGCGAGCGGCCGGACCTTCACCGCCCACGGCGCGACGCCGATGATCCTTGCCCTGCAGTCGGCCGGCGGCCTGGTCAGCGCGATCCAGAAGCACGGCGCCAGGGTGTTCACGGTCCTCGCCGGGGAATAGGAGCCCTCCGAGGCTTCCAGGGCACGTCCCCGCCGGAAAAACTTGCGTCGGGTCGCCAGTTTCCCTACAATAGCCTACATGTCGCACCTCCACCGAATCAAGTCGATCATCGAGCGACGCGACCCGCGCGTCCCCCTCGACATCCTGTGCAGCGAGTACGTCCAGGAGCGCCAGACGGTAGGCATCCTCCTCGACGTCTCGATGAACGGCCTGCGCATCCAGCGCCTCCCGCGGCGCCTCCTCCAGCCCGATCGCCGGATCCAGCTCGAGTTCGAGCTCCCGGGCAGCGACGAGACGATCTGGGCGCTGGCCGAGATGCGGTTCGACCAGGTCGGCCCGGCGCGCGGGAGCCCGATCCTGGTGCGCACCAGCGGCCTCAGCATCCTGCGCGCGGCGGCCAAGCACCTGCGCCTGCTCGCCGACTACGTGCGCGAGCGCGCGGTGGGCAGCGCCGCGTTCGCCCCCGGCTGACCGACGCTCAGGCCGAGCCGGCGGTCAGGAACTCGAGGGATCGCTCGATCAGCGACGAGAGGGCGGGGCCGGTGAAGAAGTGGCCCTGGTCGGGGAGGGCGACCAGGCGGGCGTCCGGCCGGCCGGCGGTCCACTCGCGGAGGCGTCCGATCTCGCTGAACTGATCCGCGGTTCCGCTCACCAGCAGCGACGGGACGGCGGCCAGGGCGCGGGTAACCTCGGCGATCCGATCGGCGTGATCGCCGATGATGGTCGTCGGGAAGCCGAGCGCGAGGTAGCGGCTCGGGAGGACCAGCGCGCGGCCGATCGCCTTGGCCGCCATCAGCGCGCCGAAAGAGTAGCCGGCGATCGCGATCTCCGACGCGCCCCCAGCGCCGAGAAAAGCGCAGGCCGCAGCCACGTCACGCTCCTCGACCCGCCCGCCCGAGGCGGTGCCGCCCGATCGGCCGATGCCGCGGAAGTTGAAGCGCAGCACCCGCAGGCCCGCCCCGGCGAGGGCGCCCGCCAGCGCGGCGACGAGCGGGGTGTGGAGCGTGCCGCCGAAGGCCGGGTGCGGGTGGCAGATCACCACGCCGCGGCGCCCCTCGCCGTCGAGGAGGCCCTCCAGATCGAAGCCCTCCCCGGTTGGAATTGCGATCGGGATCAATCCCCGAGGACCCAGGGGATGCTGTGGAGCCGCCTGCGGCGGGTCGGTGAGGCTCAATGCTGCGCGTAGGCCGCTTCGAGGGCGCCCGCGGTGGCGGCGCGTGGCCGCCCGTCGAGATCGGTCGCGCCCGCGGGGGCCGGCCCGGCGAGGCCGAGCGCCGGGGAGCCGCGGCGCGGACGCAGGTCGTCGCCCAGCAGCGGATCGCCCGTGCGGTTGCCGCCCCCGTCGACGAACGCCTCTCCCGGCGCCGGGGTGTCGTCGCCCGCGCCGGCGATGAGGCCGGTCGCGCCGTGGATCACCGAGTGCGATATGGTCACCTTGCCGGGCGCCCCCTCGTCGTTCAGGAGCACCGAGGTGGGCGAGGAGAGGATCGAGTCGCCGATCGTCACCGTCGGAGCGCGCTCGTGGTCGCCGTCGATCTGGATCGCCACGCCATCGCGGTCGACGATCGTCGAGCGCGCGATGTTCACCTCGGCGCCGTCGCGGATGGCGAGCGCCCCCGACTTCGGTCCCTGGTTGCCGATCACCGCGCTGTCGCGGAGGGTCAGCTTCGCCCATTCGTGGAGCAGGAGCGCGGCGCCCACCGGTGCGTGGTTGTCCTCGATCCGGCAGCGCTCGACGGTGATCGCGCCGAGGCTGGCCTCGATCGCCCCGCCGCCAAAGCGCGGCGCGTGGTTGTCTCGAAGCACGGCGTCGCGCAGCGTCAGCTCCGACGCCTTGTTCCAGGCGATCGCCCCGCCTCCACCCTTGGTCTTCCCGCCGCTGATCGTGAGCCGCTCGATCACCACCTTGATCCCGCTCTCGTCCACCTTCACCACCGGACCGTGCCCCTCGCCGTCGAGGATCACCTCGCTCGCCGCGCCGAGCCCGCGCAGGGTGAGCGAGCGCCGGAGCAGGATCCGCCCGGGATAGCGCCCCGGCTTCAGGCACACCACCGCGCCGCTTTCGGGCAGCCCGTCGAGCAGTTCCTGAAGCCCCTCCGCCTCCTCGGGGCCGATCGTCCTGGTGCACGCGTCCATGGGCTCCTTGCGACCTTCGTCGCGCGCCGTGCGAAGCGTCGCGCCGCATCCCGACCCGACCAGGCTGCACGCGGCGAGCAGGGTCAACAACGTAGCGAATTTCAAGCGTTTCTAGGCGCCCTTCGGCTTGGGCGGCTTGGTCGGATTGGCGCTCATCTCGTCGAAGAGCTCCTTGAAGCGCGCCGCCGGGATCGGCTTCGGGTGCGACTCGCCCCACGGATTCTTGAACACCAGCGAATCGCCCTGCACCGACTCGAAGATGTACTCGTGATCGCCGTAGAGGCCGAACTCGGGGGCGATCATCCCCTCCCACTCGAAGTCCGCGGAGAGGTCCTCGGGATGCGTCGGCCCCTTGCCCTTCTCGTAGGTGAGGTCGACGGCGCCCGACCCGTAGCGGACATTGCCCGCGGCCACGTTCGCGCCGATCAGCTTGCCCTCGCCGTTGTCGTGGGCCGTCCCTCCCTTGCCCTTCTTGTCGCGCACGAGGAGCGACTTGTGGACCAGCTCGGCCGCCGAGCCGTGCGAGTCCTTGAGGTCGGCGTGGTAGGGCCCGTCGCCGGTGCCGGTGAAGCCCCCCGCGCCCTTCAGCGGGATCCCCGACAGCGTGCCGCAGCAGACCGCCGCGCCCGCCGCCTGGAGCTGCTTGAACTTCTCCAGGATCTTCTTCGGGCTCTTTGCGAAGGTGTCGCTCTGATCGTGGCTCTCCTCGCCGGTCAGCGTCTGCATCGCCACGTCGGCGAGCCCGCCGTCGCCGATCTTGGCGTAGCCGCCGCGGGTCATCTGCGCGTAGGCCTTCTCGAGGAGCGCGGGCCAGAGCGGGGCGTCATGCTGCGCGAAGTTCTGGCTGGCCCCCGAGTAGGCCGGGACCAGGGAGGTGTCGCTCTTGACCTTGGTCGGGAGGTTGGTGTCGACGGTGACCGTCTTCGGCGCGAGCTTGCCGTCGCGGCCGGCGGTGTGGAGCGTCACCTGGTAGGAGGTGAGGTTGGCCTTCTGCGGCGCGAACAGCGACTTGATCTTGCCCGGGTTGGCGGCGGCGACCGCGCCCATCGCGGCGTTGAAGTAGCAGTCGCCGAGGTAGCCCTGCCTGACGTCGCCTGCGCTGGGACCGCCGGGGCCCCACAGCACCGACGTGAACTGCTCGTAGGTGTAGTCGTCGCGCTGGCCGGGGGAGTCATCCTTCATCGCCAGCGCCGGCTCCATCTGGAAGGAGCCGAGCGGCACGTCGGTGGTGGCGCCGGCGTGCCCCGACCACACCTTGACCGAGAGCTTGTCGCCCTTGACCGCGACCACCTCGACGGCGGTGCCCTTCGCCAGCACGCCGAGCTTGCTCTGGGTCTCGGCGGTGAGCATCCCGCCGTCCTTCGCCTTCGGCATGCTCGCTCCCGCCATCCGCTTGATCGCCGCGTCGCCGCCCGCCCCGTCGGCCTTCTTTTTTTCGGGCGACGGATGATCGGCTTCGGCGTCGTGGGCGTCGGCGTGGCCGGCGTCGTGATGCAGATCGTCGCGCTGGGTGACGGGCATGGTGGAAACCTCTCCCGGGGATTATCGCCAGAATGGGCCGACAGGTTGCGGAAATCGGCGGCGGTTGACAGGAGAGGTACACCACTTCATGATTCCATTTCATGGCACAAAAAAAGCGCAAGGCGGTCTTCACCGCGGAGCCGGGGCAGTGGGCGGAGCTCGAGGAGATCGTTCGCTCGGGGAGCTACCGCAGCGCGTCCGAGTTCCTTCGCGAGGCGATCGACGAGAAGCTGGCGCGCATTCGCCGGGCCCGCCTCGCCGAACAGGTGGCGCGCTACTGCGCCGCGGGCCACGGCGGCGAGGACCACGATCTGATCGCCGCGCAGGCGATGTACGAGGCGTTGTAAGTGCGACGGGGGGAGGTGTGGTGGGCCACACCGCGGCTGGCGGGCGGGAGCCCGAAGCGACGACCGCTGCTGATCGTCTCGGACGACGTCTTCAACTGCAACGAGCGCTATCCGAAGGTGATGGTCGTGCACCTCACGTCGGTGCAGCGTCCGGGCGGACCGTTCGACTGGGAGGTCACGGTGGCGCGCGGGGTGGCGGGCATCGACAAGGCGAGCGTCGCGAAGTGCTGCGAGGTCTACACCTTCGAGAAGGCGCAGCTCCAGAGCGTGATCGGCACACTGCCCCGCGACGTGATGCGGAAAATCGATCGTGCGCTGGCGGTGGCGCTGTCACTGTCCCACGGGCCGGAGAGCTGATTTCTCGGCCGCCTACACCGGCCCGCCACCGATGGGGAGGAGCTCGCGGGTCAGGTTGCGGGTGGTCGATGCGCCGCCGGTGACGTGCAGATCGTCCTCGATCCGGACGCCGCCGAGCGTCGCCAGCTCGCCCACCAGGGGCCAGTCGATCGCGCCGCCGTGCTCGCCCTCGCGGAGCGGCTTCAGCAGGCCGTCGATGAAGTAGATTCCGGGCTCGATGGTGAAGACCTGGCCCTCGGTGATGATCGAGGTGTTGCGCAGGTAGGGATTCTCCACCTTCGGCTTCACCAGCGCGCAGCCGACGTCGTGGCACTGCAGGCCGAGCGAGTGGCCGAGGCCGTGCGGGAAGAAGACGCGGCTGATCCCCGACGAGGTGGTCTCCTCGGCGGAGAGGCGCGAGATGCCGACGGTGCGGAGGATCTCCCCGACCTGGCGGTGCGCCTCGTCGTGGAGCTGCTCGTAGGAGACGCCGAGCTTCACGTCGCGGCAGAGGCGGAGCTGCATCCTTTCCACCTCGTCGACCAGCTGGCCAAAGGCGCTCGCCGCGGTGCCCTCGCCCTTGACCCAGGTGCGCGTGATGTCGGAGCAGTAGCCGAGGTGGGTCGCGCCCGCGTCGAGGAGCAGCGACTGGCAGGCCTTCCGCTCGGGGCGCTTCAGGTAGCTGATGTGGTGCAGCGTGGCGGCGTTCTCGCCGAGCGCGACGATGTTCTTGTAGGGCGTCTCGGGATCGTCCTGGCCGGTGGCGACGAGGTAGGCGAGGTGCAGCTCGAGCTCCGAGGAATCGCCGGCGCGGAACTTCGCCAGCACCGCCTCGTGCCCGAGGGCCGCGATGCGGTTCGCCTCCTCGATGCAGGCGACCTCGTAGGGGGTCTTCCGGGAGCGCAGGAGATCGAGCGTGCCGAGCAGGCCGACCGGGTTGTGCATCTCCTCGGCGATGCCGTAGGAGAGGCCGCGCGGCCGATCTTCGCCGAGGTAGGCCAGCCGCGGCCCCGACGGGAGATGGCTCTTCACGTCCTCCGGCGAGTCGATTTCCACGATTTCGAAGGAATCACGGAAGTGCGCGTTTTCGAGCTTCGGCGGCCGCTCCCAGAAGCTGGTCACCCGCAGCCAGTAGAGCGCCGGGCGCTGGCCGGGACGGATGACGAGCGCGCAGTCGGCCTGCGAGAGCGGGAGCCAGTGATGGAAGTGCGGCGTCGGGCGGAGCGACCAGTACTGATCGTCGAACTCGGTGCGCTTCTTCTGCGAGCCGGAGTGGATCACCAGGCCGTCGAAGCCGGCGGCGGCGATCACCCGGGCGTAGCGCTGCTCGAGGTCGGCGAGGTGAGCGAGATAGAGGGCGTCGAGACGGCCGGGTTCCATGCGCGGACTATAGCGCGCTTCACGCCCTGCGCGGCGCGGGCGCGATAACGACCGGGACGCCGTTCAAGATCGAGGTCCCGAGCACCGGCTCGACCAGCGCCTCGTCGGTGAGGAGGTTGGCGTTTGGGCCGGGGAGGGCGCCCGCCACGCGCAGCGACGTGTGCGCCAGGGCGTGGCCGTAGCCGTGTAGCGGGCGATGTTGCGCACCGCGAGGCCGAGCAGGATCAGGTCGTAGTTGCCGGTCTCGAAGAGGTGGGCCGGCGGGAGCACGAGGTGCGCGTGCTGCGCCGTCTCGTTCAGGTAGGGATCGATCGCCACCACGAAGTCGAGCCGCGCCAGCGCCCGTGCGAGCCGCGCGCCGTTGGGCGTCGAGAGGACCGGGTTTCCAGCGAGGCACACGAAGGCGCGGATCCGCCCGTCGCCGGGGGTCTCCATCTCCTCGCTCCTCACCGCCGAGGGGAGCGAGCCGAGGAACTCGGGCAGCCCGCGCACGCGCGAGCGCCAGCGGTCGTACTGGTTGCCGACCAGCAGGCGCGCCAGCGGACCGATATCGGCCGCAGCCTCGGGGAACATCGCGCCGCCCGCGCTATCGAAGTGGCCGGTGACCACGTTCAGCGCCTCGATCAGTCAGCAGGCGAGCGGCCCGAATTCGTTCTGGCAGACGCCGACCCGGCCGTAGACCACCGCGCGCGGCGTACGGGCCAGATCGGCCGCGAGGGCGCGGATCGTCGCTGCGTCGACTCCCACCGCCTCGGCCACGCGCTCGGGCGGAAAGCGGCGGGCGAGCGCGCGCAGATCGGGCAGCCCCGCGGCCACCTGCTCCACCGCGTCGTCGTCGACCAGGCCGCTCTCGAACAGCACATTCAAGAGCGCGAACAGGAGCGCCGCGTCGCTGCCCTGTTCCCGTCCCTCGTCTGATCCCGGAGGGCACGGGTGGTGTAGCCTTCCTGGGCCATGCCAGTGCCACAGCCGCTCGGGCCGACCGGGGCCCGCCGCCCCGACGCTGTCCCGCCCTATCCCACCAGGCGGGGCGCCAGCTTCCTCGGCTCCTTCGTCCACGCCTGGGACGGTATCCTGCACACCGTCATCCACCAGCGCAACATGCGCATCCACCTCGTGTGCGCGATCCTGGTGGGCCTGGTGGGCAGTGGCATCCCGCTCGGCCTCGCCGAGAAGGTCACCCTCGTCTTCTGCGTGCAACTGGTGTTCTTCGCCGAGATCCTGAACGCGGCGCTGGAGCAGCTGGTGGACCTCGCGGTGCAGCAATTCGATGAGCGCGCGCGGGTGGTCAAGGACGCTGCCGCGGCTGGCGTGCTGGTGCTGGCGATCGGCACCTTCATCACCTTCGCCGCGATCCTGGTCTACAACTGGCCGACGGTGGTGGCCCACGCGCCCGAGGTGCGCCGCCAGTTCGCCCGCGGCATCCCGCTGGCCACGCTCACCTCGTTTCTCCTCGCCGGATGGAAGAAGCCGCTGCTGGTCGACGGGCTGCTCCTCCTCGGCGCGCTCGGCCTCTTCGCCGCGACCCTCCCGACCTCGCAGAGCTACGTCTTCAGCACCATGACGCTCGGGCTGATCGTCGTCGCCGGCGCGGCGGCCTGGACGCGCCGGTATCCGCCCCGCGCTCCATCCGTGTAGCATCCTGGGTGACGATCGTGCATCATCGTGGCCATGCGCTTTGTCAGCGTGCGTGATCTCCGCGGCCGCTCGGCCGAGGTCTGGAAGCGGCTCACCGAGGACCGCGAGCTGGTGGTGACCTCCAACGGCAAGCCGGTCGCGATCCTCTCGGCGGTCTCCGAGGACACCCTCGAGGAGTCGCTGGCCGCGGTCCGGCGCGCGCGGGCCGTCGCGGCGGTCGAGGCGCTCCAGTCGCGATCCCTTGCGGCGGGCCGCGATCGGGTGACGCCGCGACAGATCAAGGCCGAGACCTCCGCGGTGCGAAAGCGGCGCGCACGTTGAAAATCGTGCTCGACACCAACGTCCTCGTGTCGGGCCTGCTTTCCCCCTTCGGCGCCCCGGGGCAGCTCGTGCGGTTGGTCGCCGACGGATCCCTCCGCCTGTGCCACGACGCGCGAATCCTCAGCGAGTACCGCGAAGTGCTCGCCCGCCCCCGCTTCGGGTTCAACCCGGCCCACGTCGCCGCGCTGCTTGATCAGATCGAGGCGGCCGGGGAGGTCTCGGCTACCCGCCCGCTGGCGATCCGCCTACCCGATCCCGACGACGAACCGTTTCTCGAAGCCGCGGTCGCGTCAGCCGCGGAGTGCCTCGTCACCGGCAACGGCAAGCACTTCCCCGCGGCGGCCCGCCGACTCGCGCGGATCGTCACGCCAGCGGAGCTGGTACGCCTGATCCGATCGGCCTAGTCTAGCTATCGCCAGCTCAGCGGGCGTAGACGCCGACGCGGTATTCGCCCTCGCCGCCCGCGACCTTGATCTGCAGGTGATGCGGTCCCGAGGTGGCGGCGCAGTGGTGGAGCACGACGTCGGGGCGGCCCTCCTGGCGGTCGGCGACGCGCTTTCCGTTCGGCCCCCAGAGGTAGACGTAGATCCGCTCGACGCCCGGCCCGCCCTTCACCACCAGGTCGTAGCAGCGGCCCATCTCGAAGGCCAGCGGCCAGTCGCGGCGAGCACCCGAGCTCCCGCCGCCCGGAAGCACCGCGCCCACCCGCCTTGCGCCCGGCGCGACGGACGCGGCGAAGCGCTCCATCGCTGCGCGCAGGGGATCGACCGGCGCGACCGGCCGGGGCGGCGGCTCGGGATCCACCCGCTCGTGCGGCGGGGGCACGGCGGGCGGAGGCGCCACGGGCCGCGCTTCGGGCCGCGCAGCGACGGAGGGACGGCTGGAAGAGGGCGGGACCAGGCTCGGCCGCGCGACGACCTCGGGCGGTGGGGTGGCGGCCGCCTTCGCCGCCGAACGCGCGGGGCTCGGAGGTGCGCTCCGTCGCTCCATCTTCACCATCAGCTTGCGCCCCTTGGCGGGATCGATCAGCACCGGCTTGTCGATCCACCCCTCCTTGCGCAGCACGACCTCCATCGTCTGGCCCACCGGCACGCGGATCGTATCGGGGGTCTCGGCCACCGCGACCCCGTCGCGCACGATCTGGGCCCCGACCGGCGTCGAAGCGATGATCACCTCGACGGCATCGCCGCCGCCCGTCGGCTTCTGCGTTCCCGTTCCCGTTTTCGCTTCCGTTCCCGTTCCCGTTCCCGTTTTCGTTCCCGTTCCCGTTCCCGTTCCCGCTGCCGTTCCCGCCTTCGGGGAGGTCTCGGAGTTCTCCGATCCGCCGCCGCCACGGAGCGCCAGCCCGACCGCCAGACCCGCGATCACCAGAACAGCGACGAGGATCGCCACCACGCGAGGGAACGCCCGTGCCGGCGTGGGGGTCAGCGCATCGATCCGGGTCGACGGACGAGAAGCCACCGGCACCACCGCCGGCGCGGCCTCGAGCGTGGTCGAGGAGCGGACAGCCTGTCCCGAGCTCTGCCCCCGGGCCACCGGCATCGGCGTGGGCGTCCGGCCCGGCTCGCGGAGCAGCGCGAGCACCGCCCCGAGCTCCTCCGCCAGCGCCTCCATCGACGGCTGCCGCTGCGCCGGCTCCTTCTCCAGCGCCCGCAGGATCATCGCCTCGGCCTTTGGCGGGATCGACCGCTCGGGCGCCACCACCGTCGGGCGCGGCGGCGGGGACGCGATGTGCTGGTGGAGCACCTGCACCGTCGAGTCGGCCTTGAACGGCACCCGCCCGACGAACAGCTCGTAGAGGATCACCCCCATCGCGTAGATGTCGGCGCGATGGTCGAGCGGCAGGCCGTCCGCCTGCTCGGGCGACATGTAGAGCGGCGTCCCGAAGATCGCGCCGGTGTGGGTGAGGTTCATCCCGCCGCCCTCGCCCGCCACCTTGGCGATCCCGAAGTCGAGGATCTTCGGCACCACCCGCTCGCCCTTCCGCGCCAGGAAGATGTTGTCCGGCTTCATGTCGCGGTGGATGATCCGCGCCGCGTGCGCCGCCGCGAGCGCGTGACACACCTGCACCATCCACTCCAACGCCTCCGCGATCGCCAGCGGCGGGTCGCGTCGCAAGCGCTCCCCGAGCGACTCGCCCTCGAGGAACTCCATCGCCAGGTAGACCGCGCCGCCCTGGAGCGTCGCGAAGTCCTCGATCGCGACGATGTTCTCGTGGCCGATCGACGACGCGGCGCGGGCCTCCAGGCGGAAGCGTGCCACCGTCGCCGGATCCCCCACCGCCTCGGCGTGCAGCACCTTGATCGCCAGCCGCTTGTTGATGTGGATGTGGTGCGCCTCGTAGACCCGCCCCATGCCCCCCTCGCCGAGCAGGCGCACGATCCGGTAGCGCTCGGCCAGCACCGCACCGACGAGCGGATCGCCGCCGTCCTCCGCGCCGGCGACAAGGCGCGCACCGTCGACCGCGCAGAAGCTGGTCTCGGGCTCGAAGCGGGCGTTGCAGCTCGGGCACCTCATCGACGCCGAGGCACTCATCCCGGGAAGGCTACCACAGCGGGAAGGCCGGCCACGCGCGGGCCCGGGCCACCGATTTCTCCGCACCCAAGATCAAGCTACTCAGCGCGGTCCGCAGGCCGCAACCAGAGCGCAGCCTGCGGACCGCGCTGAACGATCCCACGGGGCGTGCCGCCCCGCCCCGTCGGCAGAGCCAGGCAGAGCCGCCCGGGTTCCCACGCTGCTCACGGCGGCACTTGCCGCCGGGCCGCGCCGTGCGCGTCCTGTTTTCGCCGCGTGGCGCGAGGAATCTCGGAAGTAGTAGATCAGGCGCGCGGCGCCAGGAGTAGGATACGCTCGTGGGATCGGGAACTGCGGTGCATCCGCTCGAAGGCAAGGTGTGTGGCAACTACGTCATCCAGACGCTCCTCGACCAGGGCGGCGTCGGGCTGGTGTTCATCGGCCAGCACCGCTTCCTCGATGAGCGGGTGGCGATCAAGATCCTCCACGACGCGGGCGACGCGGAGATGGGGCGGCGCTTTTTCCAGGAGGCGAAGGCCACCCGCACCATCGACCACCCGAACGTGGTGCGGATCATCGACTTCGGGCAGGAGGAGAAGGGGCTCTACCTGGTGATGGAGCTGCTCTCCGGCGAGAGCGTCGCGGGAGCGCTCGAGCGTGGTCCGCTCGACGAGGCGTCGGTGGCGCGCATCGGGGCGGCGGTCGCGGGCGGGCTGCAGGCCGCGCACGCCAAGGGGATCATCCATCGCGATCTCAAGCCCGGGAACATCTTCCTGTGCAGCGACGGGCAGGTGAAGCTGCTCGACTTCGGCCTCGCCAAGGTGAAGGCGAGCGCGGACCAGACGGCGGCGGGGATCGTCGTCGGGACGCCGCAGTACATGGCGCCGGAGCAGGTGCGGCAGACCGCCAAGGCGAAGCTCGGGCCGTGGACCGACATCTACGGCTTCGGCGCGGTGCTGTTCCGGATGCTCACCGGGCGGCTGCCGTTCGTCGGGAAGAACCTGATCGAGCTGCTCGGCCACCACCTCAACAGCAAGCCGCCGCGCCCGAGTTCGCTCGCCAAGGTCTCGGAGGAGATGGACGATCTGGTGCTGCAGTGCATGGAGAAGAACCCGGAGGCGCGGCCGGCGTCGATAGGCGAGGTGCGGGTCAAGCTCCTCCGGATCGTCGAGCGCTGGAAGCTGTTCGGCAACCTCAACAAGCTCGACGCGACGGACAGCACGCTGATCGAGTCCGGCTCCGGCCCGAAGGCGGCGCCGGCCAAGGGAGCCGCGCCGTTCGATCTCTCGGCGGTGATCGAGGCGCCCTCGTCGATGATCATCGTCGAGGAGCCGTCGCTGGAGGAGAGCCCTGGCGAGGGCGGGCAGACGCTGATGGACATGGCCGCGCCGGTGCTGCCGGCACGACCGGCGGAGGCCAGTCCGGCCGCCCCCCAGGGGGCCACGCTCTACGACGCCGCCCCGCCCGCCTTCGCGAGCTTTGGCGCCGATCCCGGTGGGGGCGGCGAGGCGACGGTGTCCGACGGGGAGAGTCCGGCGTTCGCCGCCCTGGCGAGCTTTGCGCCGGTCGCTCTGCCGGTCCCGCCCCCGCAGGTCGCTCCGGCGCCCGCGCCGGGCCCGGCGGTGCGGGGACAGCCGCCCCGGACGGCACGCGTCGCGCCGATCGCGGGGGTCATTGCAACCCCCTCCAGGGCCGGTTCTCGACGGTGGATGGCGATCGTTATTCCGATCGTGGTGGTCCTGTTTGTCGGGATCGGGGGCGGCGCGCTGCTCTACTACTGGACGCAGCGACCGCAGGTCCCACCGTCGGTGGAGAGCGTGATCGAGGCGCCCGCGCCAAAGAAGAAAGCGCCCGTGCCGCCGCCGCCCGCGCCCGGGAAGACCGTTCCCGCGGAGGTGCCGGAAGGCGCCGCCCCCGCCCCCGTCGTCGCCGCCGCCGCGGCGGAGGGGCTCCGGATCGAGTCCGATCCGGCCGGCGCGCAGGTGTTCGCCAATCACGCCCCGCGCGGGATCACTCCCCTCACCCTCGACATGCCGCTGCCGCTCGAGATCAAGCTGACCCTCCCCGGCCACAAGACGGTGCGCAGGACGCTGACCAGGGCGGGCACGGTGCGGATCAAGCTGACGCCCGAGTAGCGCCTTCCCTCCCTATGGAGAACAGACGCAGCGCGCGCATTCCGTCGGATTTCTGGGTGACGATCGAGGGGGTCGACGACACCCCGCAGCTCCGCACCGGCAACCTCGGCGTCACCGGGGTCGCCTTCGAGGTCGACCGCCGCGTCGATGAGGTCGGCTCCGTGCAGTGGCTCCACATCGCCTCCGCCGATCACGGGCAGGCGGTGGACGTGATCGCGCGGATCATCCGGGTGGTGGTGCTCGACGACCAACCGGGCGGCCTGTTCCGGGCCGCGGTGGCGTTCGAGTTCATGCCCGAACGGTGCGAGATCTGCCAGGCGATTGAACGGCTGGTGCGGAAGGTGGTGTCGCAGGGCCAGCACGGCGTCGAGATCAACGTCGACCATCGCTTCGAGGCCAAGCTCTCGCGCGAGGCGGAGGAGCGCGACGGAGCGGTGGTGCGGCGCCTCAGCGTGCGCCGGCTGGTGCTGCAGACCAACTGGCCGCTCACCGTCGGTGAGTCGGTGCGGGTGGAGATCCCGTTGCCAGCCGGGGCGGGCAGCATCCGCTTCGAGGGCGCGGCGGGCAGGGTCACGCCGGGCGAGCGGGCGGGGGGCGAGCAGTCGTTCGTCGTCGAGGTGGAGATCCGCGGCGGCGAGCGCCACGGCCCGTCCTCGGGACCGTCGGAGCCCGCCGATCTGGTCACCGAGTTGCTCGTGCCCTCCTACGACCAGACCATCGTCTCGCGGAAGGAGCATCTCACCGGTCAGCTCTCGCGCATCCGCGTTCCGAGCCTGCTCTCGCTGTTCGAGATGGAGCGGATGTCGGGCGTGCTCCGCCTCTCGCGGGGCGACCAGGACGCGCTGATCCATGTCCTCGCCGGGCGGCTGATCGACGTGGAGGCGGGCGGGCGGCCGCCGAAGGAGGTGCTCGCCCGGCTGATCCAGTGGGACGAGGGGGTCTTCGAGTTCACCCTCGGGGCGGTGGAACGTCCCGATCGCATCGGCATGAGCACCACCGCGCTGCTGATCGATCTCGCGCGCGCCGCCGACGAAGCGAGCCGCTGACGCGCACCGAACAACTGAGAGCCGGGGAGAGCACCGCCCGTGTCATCGGGAAGCGGCCGGCCGATGGACCCGCAGCCGCTCCCTGCGCACGGAGCGGGACGATCCGCCGGCCGGGCCGGACTGTTCAGTTCATCCGTGGGATTGAGCACCGCAGCGACGGTGGAAGGGCCGGGAGAGGCCGGCGCGGGGTGACGCGAGGAGGAGAGCCGGGGTGGGGATCGAGCGCGAGGAGGAGACCCGGGCCGGAGGCGGTGAGGCCGGTCAGCCGCCCCCGGCCTGGATCAATTCGTTAGTTGACTGTCATGGTGGTCATCCCGGTCACGCCGAACAGCGTCGCCGAGAGGGTGCACATCCCGTTGGCGACAGCGCTGGCGAGCCCCTGGCTGCCCTGGGCGTTGCTGATCGTCGCAACGCCGAGGTTGGACGAGCCCCAGGTGACCTGGCTGGTGATGTCCTGGTTCGGGCCGCCGTTGAACACGCCGGTCGCCTTGAACTGGATCACGCCGCCCTTCTTCGCGGTGGGATTGACCGGCGTGATCTGGATCTGGCTCAGCGACGCGTTGGTGACGGTCAGCTTGGTCGTGCCGCTGACGCCGGCGAGCACGGCGGTGATGTTCGTGTCGCCCGGCCCGGCGCCGGTGGCGAGCCCCTTGGTGGCGAAGTTGTTGCTGATCGTCGCCGCGCCATTGTTCGACGAGCCCCAGGTGGCCTGCCTGGTGATGTCCTGCTTGCTGGCGTCGGAGAAGGTGCCGGTGGCGGTGTACTGCAGGTTGGTGTTCTTGGCGATCGACGCGCCCTTCGGATCGACCGAGATCGACACCAGGGTCGCGTTGGTCACGGTGAGGTTGGTCGATCCGGTGACGCCGCCGAGGGTGGCGGAGATCGTCGACTGGCCGACCCCGGCGCCGAATGTGAGGCCCTGGCTGCCCGGGCCGTTGGAGACGGTCGCCACGCCGCCGTTCGAGGAGCCCCAGGTGGCCGACGAGGTGAGGTTCTGGGTCGACAGGTCGGAGTAGGTCCCGGTGGCGAGGAACTGCTGCGTGGTCCCCTTCGCGATGGTCGGGTTTTGGGGCGTGACCGCGATCGAGGAGAGCGTGGCGTTGGTCACGGTGATCAAGGTGCCGCCCGACACGCCCGACACCGTCGCGGTGATGGTGGCCGACCCCTGGGCGACGGCAAATCCGAGCCCCTGGCTGCCGCCGCCGTTCGACACCGTCGCCACCGCGTTGGCGGAGGAGCTCCAGTTCGCGGCGAAGGTGAGGTTCTGGGTGGAGTTGTCGGAGTAGCGGCCGGTGGCGGTGAACGGCACCGAGGTGCCCTTGGCGACCACCGGGTTGGCCGGCGTGACGGTGATCGACTGGAGCGTTGCGTTGGTGACCGTCAGCAGCGTGGTGCCGGTGACGCCGCTCTGGGTGGCGGAGATGTTCACCGCGCCCTGGGCGATCCCGGTGGCGAGGCCGCGGCTGCCGAGCGAGTTCGAGACCGTGGCCACCGCCGGCGTCGCCGACGCCCAGGTCACCGACGAGGTGAGGTCCTGCGTCGAGTTGTCGGAGTAGGTGCCGGTGGCGGCGAACTGCACCGTGGTGCCCTTGGCGATGGTCGGGTTGGTGGGATCGACGGAGATCGCCGTCAGCGTCGCGGTGGTCACGGTGAGGATGGTGGTGCCGGTGATTCCGCCCTGGGTCGCGGAGATGGTGGACTGGCCGGCGCTGACGCCCGAGGCGAGCCCCTCGCTGCTCTTGGCGTTCGACACCGTCGCCACGTTGACCGCCGAGGAGGACCAGGCGACCGTCCCGGTGAGGATCTGGGTCGACTTGTCAGAGTAGATCCCGGTAGCAGCGAATTGCACGGTGGTGCCCTTGGCGATCGCTGGGCTGGTCGGGGTGATCGAGATCGCGCTGAGGGTCGCGTTGGTGACGAAGAGGTAGGTGGCGCCTGTGATGTTGCCGACCGCGGCGGTGATGGTGGCCGTGCCGGGACCGCTGCCGGTGGCGAGGCCGCGGCTGCCCATCGCGTTCGATACCGTGGCGATGTTGTTGTTCGAGCTCGACCAGGAGACCGCCGAGGTGACGTCCTGGGTCGATTTGTCGGAGTAGGTGCCGGTGGCGGAGAACTGGAGCGAGGTGCCCTTGGCGATGGTCGGGTTGGTGGGGCTGAGGTCGACCGAGGTCAGCGTCGCATCGGAGACGGTGAGCGTGGTCTTGCCCGACACGTTACCGAGCGTGGCCGAGATCTCGGTCTGTCCCTTGCCGAGGCCGGTGGCGACGCCCTCGCTGCCATTGGCGTTGCTCACCGAGGCGACGTTGGGGTTCGACGAGACCCAGGTGACCGAGAGGGTGAGCACCTGCGTCGAGCTGTCGGAGTAGGTGCCGGTGGCGACGAACGGGAGCGCGGTCCCCTTGGCGATCGCGGGGGTCGCCGGTGTCACGGTGATCGTGGAGAGGGTGGCGAGGGTGACGGTGAGGCCGGTCTTGCCACTGACGTTGCCGACCGTCGCCGAGATGTCCGACATGCCGGCGCCGAGGGCGGTGGCGAGCCCGCGGCTGCCGTTGGCGTTCGACACCGAGGCGACGTTCATCGCCGCCGAGGCCCAGGTCGCCGTCGAGGTGAGGTCCTGGGTCGACTTGTCGGAGTAGGTGCCGGTGGCGATGAACTGGAGCGTCGTGCCCTTGGCGATCGTGGGCGAGGTCGGGGTGACCTCGATCGAGGAGAGGGTCGCGTCATTGACCGTGAGCACCGCGCCGCCGCTGATGTTGCCGACGCTGGCGGAGATGGTCGTCTGGCCCTTGGCGATGCCCGCCGCGACGCCCTGGCTGGCGACCGCGTTGCTGACCACCGCGACCGCCTTGTCCGACGAGGCCCAGGTGGCGAAGGTGGTGAGGTCCTGGGTCGACTTGTCGGAGTAGGTGCCGGTGGCGGTGAAGGCGAGCGTGGTTCCCTTGGCGAGCACCGGGGTCGATGGCGTGACGGCGATCGATGCCAGCGTGGCGTCGCTGACGGTGAGGGTGGTGCCGCCGGTGACGTTGCCGAGCGTCGCGCTGATCATGGTCGGCCCCTTGGCGATGGCGAGGGCGAGGCCGCGGCTGCCCATCGCGCTCGACACCGTCGCGACCGCCTTGTCGGCGGAGGCCCAGGTGACCGCCGAGGTGAGGTCCTGGGTCGACTTGTCGGAGTAGCTGCCGGTGGCGGTGAACTGCACCGAGCTGCCCTTGGCCAGGATCGGATTGGTCGGATCGACGGCGATCGCGGTGAGCATCGCGTCGCTGACGGTGAGGGTGGTGGCGCCCGTGACGTTGCCGATCGCGGCGGAGATCATCGTCTGACCCTGGGCGATGGTGGTCGCGAGGCCCTGCGAGCCCATCGCGTTCGACACTGTCGCCACCACCAGGCTCGAGGAGGACCAGGTGGCGGACGCGGTGACATCCTGGCTGGACTTGTCGGAGTAGGTGCCGGTGGCCTTGAACGGCACCGTGGTGCCCTTGGCCGCCGCCGGGGTGGTCGGCGTGATCGTGATCGCGGTGAGGGTCGCGTCGCTGACGGTGAGCGAGGTCGCGCCGGAGATCCCGCCGAAGGTGGCGGTCATCATCACCGTGCCCTTGGCGACGCCGCCGGAGAGGCCCTGCGATCCGTTGGCGTTCGAGACGGTAGCGACCGCCATGTCCGACGAGGCCCACATCGCCGACGAGGTGAGGTTTTGCGTCGTCATGTCGGAGTAGGTGCCGACCGCCTGGAGTTGCAGTGTGGTGCCCTTGGCGATCGTCTCGGCGTTCGGCGTGACGGCGATCGAGAGCAGCTTGCCGCCGGTGACGGTGAGCGAAGTGCTCCCGGTGACCCCCATCGCCTCGGCGCTGATCGTGACCTGGCCAACGGCGACGCCGGTGGCGAGACCGAGGGCCATCGGGTCGCTGATCGTGGCGACCGCTACGTCCGACGACGACCACACCACCGTCGCTGTCAGATCCTGGGTCGTGGTGTCGGAGAAGGTGCCCGTGGCCTTGAATTGCTTCGTCGTGCCCTTCGGGATGGCCGGGTTTTGCGGGGTGATCGCGATCGCGGTCAGCTTGGCGGAGCTGACGGTGAGGGCGGATTTGCCGCTCACCATCCCCTGGGTCGCGATCACGTCGACCGCGCCGCCGATCAAGGTGGAGACGAGGCCCTTCTTGCCCGGATCGTTGCTCACCGTGGCGATCTTCACGTCGGAGGTCGACCAGGTGACCATGCTGGTCAAGTCGGCCATCGAGCTGTCGGAATACTTGCCGGTGGCGGTGAACTGGAGCGTGGTGCCGGCCGGGGACATCGGCAGCGCGGGGGTGACCTCGATCGCGGTGAGCGCCGCCGAGGTGACCGAGAGGAGCGCCGTGCCGCTGACCATCGCGCCCGCCCCGCCGTCGCCGCCGGTGAAGCCCGGGGCCGAGGCGGTGATGGTGGTGGCGCCGTCGATCTTGCCGGTGGCCACGCCGTCCTTGTCGATGGTGGCGACCATCGCGTCCGAGGAGGCCCAGGTCGCCAGCTTGGTGATGTCGTGCGACGACCCGTCGGTGAAGGTGCCCATCACCGTGAAGGCCTGGGTGGTCCCGATCGGGATCTTCGCCGTCGCCGGCATCACTTTCAGGGAGCCGATGGCGGCGTCGTTGACCGTGAGGGTCGCCGAGCCGGTCAGGCTCGGATCCTTCGTGTAGGTCACGGTGAAGGTGACCATGCCGGACTTGATGGTGGTGGCGAGGCCGCTCGGGTCGATGGTGGCGATCGCCAGGTCGCTGCTGGCCCAGGTCGCGTCGGAGGCGGTGAGCTGCGCGGCCGGCTGCCCGTCGCTGGTGAGGTTGGCGCTGAACTGGACGCGCACACCGGCGGGGACCGAAGCCGCTTCGGGGAATACCCGGATCACCTTCTTGGTGCAGCCGAAGCCGAGGAGCGAGAGCGCGATCAAGGGCAGCGCGAGACGGGCGCGTACCAGCGATGCCATGAGGGACTCCTTGCGCAGCAGCGCGTGATCCGGCAATTCAACTCTCGGGCGCGCGGTGCAAGCGGTTGGCCACGCTTTCGCACCCCGTACGGGGACGATCGGCCGCCTCCGGCGTACCGAACCGTTCACCCCACGTACCCGGCGGTGCGGCTGAGCGATGCCGGCGGGGCCCGCCAGCGGCCGTGGATCTGGCACGTCCGGTGCTGGGGTCGAAGTCAACCACTCGCGGAGCGATCATGCGACACCCTCCCCACCCGGCCTGCGCCGAGGCTGCCCCCCTCCGCCGAGCCACCTTGCCGTCGGCGTCGGGATACTCTACTCTCGGGAGCCGAGGGATGCAGAAGTCGTTCATCACCGCCTCGTCGCTGGCGCTGCTGCTGTTCGGTGCGATGATCGCTCGGGCCGACGATCAACCGGATCCGGCCGGGGAGATGCGGGCGGCGGCGATCGAAAAGGCCGACCTCGTGCCACCCGCGGGCCAGGACACGGTCGATCGCCCGCTTCGACGCACGCTCCGCGACTCGGCGCACGCTGCCGCGGTCAGCGAGGCGGCTGCAGCGGCGGTGCGCGAGGCGCCCCCTGTTCCGCCCCTCCCGGCGGGTCGTGGCGCCGTCGCGGGGAGCGCCGGTGCCCAGGGGGCGCAGCAGGGAGCGGCGGCCGCGGCGCGCGCCCACTCCCATCGCAAGAACGAAGGGCACAGCGACGACGAAGACGAGAAGAAGAACAAGATGAAGGAGCAGAAATTGATCCGGCCGGCGGGCGCGGCCAGCAGCGCGGCGCGCACGATGGCGCGAGTGCGGCCTCAGTAGTGTCCTGTCCGAGAAATTCTTTGCAGAATTTCTCAGCCAGAACACTAGCCTCGATCCCACGGTGCGTGCCGCCCCGCCCCGTCGGCCCTCCCCCAATCGATCCTGGGGGCAAGCCCCCGTCCGTCGGGGTCCCCACCCCTGCTCACGGCGGCACGTGCCGCCGGGCCGCGGCCGTGCGCGGCCTTTTTCTACTGCGAATTTCAGTGTCTGGACACTAGAAGGAGCGATGAGGCCGACCCCGATCGCGCTGCTCCTGCTCCTCGTGGCCACCGCCTCGGGGGAGCGCGCCTCGGACCCGCGCGAGGCGCACCTTTTCGCGGGCGTGCGCGCGTTCCGGGCCGACCGCTTCGCGGAGGCCCTCGACCAGTTCCGGGAGGTCGAGCGGGCGGGAGGCGCTCGCCAGCTCGGCCTCTACCTCGGACCGACGCTGTTCAAGCTCGAGCGCTACCCCGAGGCCCGCGCCGTGCTGGCTGCGCGTCAGCGCGCCGGGCCGCCCGACGGCGTCGCCGACTACTACCTCGCGCTCACCTACCACCGCCTCGGACTCTCCCGGCTGGCGCGCCTCGTCTTCGCATCCATCCACGGCGCCGAGGCGGGCCCGCGGCTGGCCGAGGGAGCAGCACGTTTCATCGCGGCGATCGATGCGCGACCGCCCACCGTCGACGCGGCGGTCTACCTCGCGGCGGCCGAGGCGCTCGAAACGAGCCGGCCCGACGAGGCGTTCGACAACGCGCGGGAGGCCCTGCTGCGCGCCGCCGCGGGCAGCTCCGAGCGGGCGCGCGCAGCGCTGCTGGTCGCGCGGCTGGCCCTCTCCCTCGATGCGGCGCCGCTCGCCCTCGAGCTGCTCGGCGACGAGGCCACGCCCCCTCCCGCCCTTGCGGTCGAGCTGGCCCGGGCCGCGCTGGCGGTGGGAGACAGGCCCCGCGCCCGGGTGCTCCTCGACGGGGCACGGCGGGGCGGTGACGCGGCGACGCGCGACGCCGCCGACCGGATCGGGGCGAGCGTCCGTTGATTGCGCCGCGCGGGGCGAACCGCGTCGCGCTCGCGTCGCTGCTCCTCTTCGCCACCGTCGCGTCGGCGGCTCCGCAACCGCAAGGTCCGTCGCCCCTCGAGCGCGGCATCGCGCGCTTCCGCGAGCGCGACTTCGCGGGGGCGCTCCCCGACCTCGAGGTGGCGCATGCAGCGTTCCCGCGCGACGCGGACATCGCGCTGCTCCTCGGGATCGCTCTCTACCGCACCGGACGGAGTGACGACGCGCTCCCGTTGCTGCAGGTCGCGGCCGCCTCCCCCGACGAGGAGACGGGCGCGGCGGCGCGGATCTTCCTCGGGCTGATCGCCGACGAGAGCGGAGCGGCCGACACCTCGCGCGCCCTCCTGCTGGCCGCCGCGGGCAGCCGCTCGTCGGCGCTCGCCGACTCCGGGCGGGCGCTCCTCGACCGGGCCGCGCCGCATCGCCTTGCCGTGACGCTCCTCCTGCGTCCGGAGTTCGACTCCAACGTGACGCTCCTCCCGTCGATGGCGACGGCGGGCACTCCGGGCCAGGCCGATGGCAGCCTGCTCTTTCTCGCCGCCCTGTCGTTCCGCCCGCTGCGGTCGATCGGCCTGCTGCTCGAGGCGGTCGCCTCCTACCGTCAGCAACTGCGCCTGCTCGACTACGACCTGTTCGCGCACACCCTCGCCGCGCGCTACCTCTACCGCGGCACCCGCGACCGGTTTTTTGCCGAGTACGCCTTCGAGCTGGTGACCCTCGGCAGCGCGCTGCTCGACCTCGGCCACCTGCTCCAGACGAGCTACCGGCGTGCCCTCTACCGCGACGTCGGGGTCGCCGCGCGCTACACGTTCCGCCACCGAACCTATCTGCCCGCCGGCTACGCGGCGTTCACCGGCCCGTCGCACAGCGGCGCCCTCGAGGCGAGCTTTGGCACGCCGCAGCGCCCGCTCCAGGTCGACCTCGGCTACCTCCTGCTGCGCGAGTCGACCGCCGATCCGCTCTACAGCGCCACCGGCCACGGCGCGCGCCTGAATGCACGGGCCCGCTTCGCCAGCCGCTACGACCTCGCCCTCACCGCGTCGGTGATCGCGCGGGCGTTCGACCGCGACACTTCGGCCAGCGCAGCGCGCAGCGACGTCCAGCTCTCCTGCGAGATCTCGCTGGCGATCGAGCTGAACCGGTGGCTCGGCGTGATCGCCGGCGCGTCCGCGCAGCGCAACCTCTCCAGCAGCGCGGACTTCGACTACCTCAAGGTCACCGCGTGGGCCGGGGTCGCCTTCGGCTACGCTGGGCTCTGATTTGGAACGCCGCGCCGCCACC
>SHYY01000074.1 GCA_009692555.1 Myxococcales bacterium | reverse complement strand
GGTCAGCAACTCCATGGCCTGTGACGTCGAGCTTCTGGTAGGCCAGCAGGGGCATCCTCCTGTGTGGCCAGGGTGGTCGGTTGGCAGGAGGAATTTGTTGCGGGAGGAAGTTCGATTGCCGTCGCTGCGGACGGGACGACTACGACTACGACCACGACTACGTGACGAGCAAGAGCCAGCAAGAGGGCCCCCTCCGCTGTCAAGCACCCCGGTTCCGCAGAGCGCCGACGATGAGGAGGAGCGCGAGCAGCAGGGCGAGCGGTGGCGGGGCCTTGCGGCTGGCCACCGCGCAGGTGCAGCCCTGCGGCGGGGCGGCCCCGGTGGGGGTGGTCGAGAGGTCGGCGGCCGGCGCCAGCAGATCGCTGCCGCCGTCCCGCCCGCCGTCGCCGCCGTCGCCGCTGCTCCGCGTGCCGGTGAACTTGCGCAGGTCGTCGAGCGAGCCGTTGAAGTGGTTGAGGTCGACGTCGGTGTTCGGGGCGATGCCGGCGATCTTGCCCAGGTTCGAGTACTGCCAGAAGACCCAGTCCATCCACGGGGGGCTTGGCACGTCGGGGCACATGCGCCCGATGTGCCAGTCGACGACCCACAGGACGTAGCGGTCCAGGCCGGCCGACATGTTGCGGATCGTGCCGAGGAAGCGGGCCGACGTGTAGAGGATCGGGATCCGCCCGGTCAGCTCCTCGACGCGCTGGAGGAACTGGAGCGCCCGCGTGTGGACCTCGGCGTCGCTGAGGTTGTCGGTGACCTCGAGGTCCATCGTCGGCGGCAGGTCGCCCGGCAGCGGCACGCCCGCCACCTGGATGAAGTGGTTGGCCTGGGCGATCGGATCGATGGCCGGGCGAAAGAAGTGGTAGGCGCTGCGGATCACACCCGCCCCGGCGCTCTTGCCCCAGTTGGTGGCGTACTGCGAGTCGACGAAGGTGTTGCCCTCGGTGGCCTTCATGAACGCGAACTCGACGTTGTCGCCCTTGACCAACGCCCAGTCGATGGTGCCGTCCCAGTGGGAGACGTCGATACCCCGCGTCATCATGCCTTTCGGACAGACCTGCACGGCCTCCTCGAGAAGCCCGTCGTCGTCATCCACCGGCACCTGCCCGCAGGCGCCGAGTGCCCAAAGCGCGAGCCCGAGCGAGCGACGCCTCAACATCCGCGCAGGGAACTCCCGTTGGACGAAGCGTGTCGCGCGCACGGTGGAGAGGGAGACAATCCTCAGTACGAGTAGCGCCGGATCGACACGTTCATCAGCAGGCCGAGCGCGATCAGCACCGTCATCAGCGACGAGCCACCGTAGGAGACCAGCGGGAGCGTCACGCCGACGACGGGCATCACGCCGGTCACCATGCCGATATTGATCACCACATGCCAGAAGAGCAGGCACGCCACGCCGAGCGCGAGGAGCTGCCCGAAGCGATCGCGCGCGGTCGCCGAGACGCCGAGCGCCCACAGGATCAGGAACAGGTAGCACCCGAGGAGGGCGAGGCTGCCGAGGAGGCCCCACTCCTCTGCCCACACCGCGAAGGGAAAATCGGTCCAGTGCTCGGGCAGGAACTGGAGCTGATTCTGGGTCCCATGCAGCCACCCCTTGCCGGTCCAGCGGCCCGAGCCGATCGCGTAGACCGATTGGCGCGCGTGGAAGCCGGCCCCGAGCGGGTCCGACGACGGATCGATGAATGTCATCAGGCGCTTCTTTTGATACAGCTTGAGGCCGAAGGAGAGGCGCATCAGCGCGATCAGCGGCGCGATCAGGAAGGCGGTCAGCTTGTGCCCCCACCAGAATGGCGTGAGGAGAATCATCGAGAATCCAATGATGTAGAGCAGGAGCGAGGTGCCGAGATCGGGCTCCAGGAAGATCACCACGACCGGCACGAGCAGCACGCCGAGCATGGTGAAGATGGTCGGCAGGCCGCGCCGCCGCAGCTCGACCGGCTCGTCGGAGCCGAGCTTGGCGAGCATCAGGATCACGCCAATCTTGACCATCTCCGACGGCTGGATGCCGACATTGGCGATCCCGAGCCAGCGCTTCGATCCCTTCACGCTCCGGCCGAACACCAGCACCGCCAAGAGCAGCACCACGCACGCGACGTAGAGGATCGGAGCGAGGCGCTCGAACAGGCGGTAGTCGATCGCAGCGACGACGACGAAGGCGACCAGGCCGAAGCCAAGCCAGGTCAGTTGTTGCGAGTAGAGCTTACCCGGGGCCACCCGCGTCGCGGAGTAGAGGTTGACCAGGCCGATCACCAGGATCGCGGACGTCCCGACGGCAAGCGGCCAATCGAACTGCGCGCGCAGCTTCGCAAGCGCCTTGCCCCCGAGGCTGCTCACCGCCCCGCCTTCACCTTCAACTTCGCCTTCGCCCTCGGTCGAGTCTTCCCGTTGCCGTTGCCGTCGCCGTCGCCGTTTCCGTTTCCGTCGCCGTCGCCGATCCCATTCGCCTTCGCCTGCTGCGCCACGTACCCACGAAAGATCTCCATCGCCACCGGCGCCGCGACGTGCCCCCCGAGCCCCCCGTGCTCGATCAACACCACCACCGCGATCTTCGGCTCCTTCGCCGGCGCGAACGCCGCGAACCACGCCTGGTCATTCCCGGTATCCCACCCCGCCACCTGCCCCTTCCGGTTCTTCCGCACCTGCGCCGTGCCGCTCTTCCCGCACACCTCGAACGGCAAATCGGGATCGCGGAAATCGAACACCGTCCCCTTCGGCTCGTTCACCACACCGCACAGCGAGCTGCGGACGCGCGCGAGGTTCTCCGGCGTCGCAGCGAGCCGGTGACGGAGGCGCGCCGAGAAGGCCTGCACCACCTCGCCCGAAGGCTTCTCGATCCGGTCGACCAGGAGCGGCACGTAGAGATCGCCGCCGTTGGCGATCGCCGCGTAGGCCAGCGCGAGCTGCAGCACCGTCACCTTGGTCGAGCCCTGCCCGATCGCCGTGTTGAGCGTGTAGCCGATCCGGAAGCCGCCGTGCGAGCGGTAGTACTCCTGCGTCGGGATGAAGCCCGCCACCTCGCCGCCGAGGCCGATCCCCGTCGGTGCGCCGAAGCCGAGGTCCTCCGCCACCTTGGCCATCCGGTCCATGCCGACGCGCTCGCCGAGGTGGTAGAAGAAGATGTTGCACGACTCGACCATCGCCGAGTGCTGGGTCATGTTGCCGTGCGATTTCATGCAGTGGAAGGTGTGGCCGGGCAGCTCGTAGGCGCCCTTGCAGTTCATCTTTTCCTCGGGCGCGAGGAGCTGATCCTCGAGCGCGGCGAGCGCAGGCACGACCTTGTAGGTGGAGCCCGGGTAGTAGTTCTCGCGTAGCGCCTTGTCGATCAGCGGGCGGAAGGGATCCTTCGAGAGCCGCTCGTCCTCGGCGCGGGTGAGGCGCCCGGTGAGGACATTGGGATCGAACGACGGGTGCGAGACCAGCGCCAGCACGCGCCCGGTCGCGACGTCGATCATCGCGGCGGCGCCCGAGTGATGGCGCGCGAGCGCCCGCTCGACCATCCGCTGGAGGTCCATGTCGAGGGTGAGCACCACGTTGTTGCCGGGCTCGGGCTCCTGCCTGCGCGGCTCGCCGTGGAGCATCGCAAACGACTCGATCTCGAAGGCGTCGATGTCGCTCTTCACCCGCCCCTTGGCGTCGACGAAGATGCGCTCGAAGCCGTCCTTGCCGCGCAGATACGACTCCCACTGCCGCTCGATCCCGGCGCGGCCGACGTAGTCACCGAGGCGGTAGCCCTGGTCGCGCTGCTTCGCCAGCTCGTCGGCGCCCACCTGGTTCATGTAGCCGAGGGTGTGGGCGGCGAGCTTGCCCTGCGGATAGAAACGGTGCGGGCGCGCGTCGACCGCGACGCCGGCGAGCTCGGCCTTGTGGCTCTCGAGGGTCGCCATCTCGTTGCGGGTGATATCGGGGAAGGCGAGCATCTGCTGGGCGCGCCGCGTCTCCTTGACATCGGCGACGCGGGCGCGAAGATGGGCGGCCTCGTCGCTGTCGAGCTTCAGGAAGGTGGCGAGGCGAGCGAGCGAGTCAGCGCTGACGAAGCGCGGGGTGACGTAGACGTTGTAGGCGGGGCGATTATCGACCAGCAGGCGGCGGTGCGCGTCGAACACCTGGCCGCGCGCCGCCTCGAGCTGGATCTCCTTCACGAAGTTGTCGGCCGACTTGCGGTAGTAGTGATCGCCGCGCAGCACCTGCAGGTACCAGAGGCGCGCCGCGAGCAGAAAAAACGTCACCACCGCCAGCGTCGCCAGGAGGCGGTAGCCGCGTCCACCCGAGGCGGCGCCCTCGGCCCCCGGGATCATGCGAGCCGATCCTGGCCCGCGGCACGGCCGTGCGCGCGCGAGCCCTGCTGGATGCGCTTGTCGAGCCGCCGCAGCAGGAAGAACAGCGGCGGCGCGAAGAGCGCGGTCATCAGCGACGCGAGCGGCACCTGGCGCAGCGCACCCCAGCCGAGCGTGGGCTGGAGCGAAGTGCGAAGTCCGACGACCAGAACACCGACGGCAAGGGCGAAGAAGAGCGCGACCGCGGCGGTGAAGAACGCGCCGCGCACCATCAGTCGGACCGACGCGCCGCGGGCGGCGAGGCCGAGCAGGATGTACACGGTCATGTACAGCCCCTTCGGCGAACCGGCGAACAGATCGGCGAGCCAGCCGAGGAGCAGCGCCACGACCGCGACACCGACGAGCCCACCGCGATCGGAGAGGCCGAGGTAGAGGACCACCAGCAGCGCGAGATCGGGGCCGGGGATGTGCCAAGGCCAGTCGATCGGCCAGGCGGCCTGCGCCGAGGAGACGAGGATCAGGCCGAACCAGCCGACGGCGCAAAAGAGGAAGGCGCGCGTCGGACTCATCGGGCGCCCTCCGTTTCCGTTTCCGTTCCCGTTCCCGTTCCCGTTCCCGTTTCCGTTCCCGTTCCCGTTCCCGTTCCCGTTCCCGTTCCCGTTCCCGTTCCCGTTCTCGTTCTCGTTCTCGTTTCCGTTTTCGTTTCCGTTCCCGTTTCCGTTCCCGTTCCCGTTGCCGCCCTCATCGTGGCGTCCCGAGGCCGCGGTGGGGCACCGTCACCCGCTTCCCCGCCTCGGGATCGGGCGGCGGCGGCGGCGCGAGCACCACCACCACCTCGCGCAGGCGCGCGAAGTCCACCGACGGCGTGATCTCGGCGTCCTTCCACAGCCCGGCCTCGGGCTGCACCACCTTGCTCACCACCCCGATCGCAAGGTCGCGCGGGTAGGTGCCGTCGTTGCCCGAGGTGACGATCTCCTCCCCCTCGCGCACCTCGTCGGTGCGCAGCATCCGCGCGCGGTACCGGTACTCCCCGGCGATCCCGCGCAGGGTCCCCTGCGCCCCGGTGCGCGGCGCCACCACGTCGATCGACGACTCGGGATCGACCGCCAGCAGCACGTCGCAGTAGGCGCCAAACACCCGCCGCACCGAGCCCACCACCCCGGCCGAGACCACCACCGGCATCCCCGGCCGCACCTCGTCCGCGCCGCGATCGAGCTTCACCCGGATCACCCGGTAGAACGGCGAGGTCTCGACGCCCACCACGCGCGCCACCAGCGTCTCCGAAGGCACCGTCTTGCGCAGGCCGAGCAGGCGCTCCATCTCGCCCGCGCGCTGGGTCAAGAGCTGCGCCCGCGCCAGCTCCCGCCGCAGCCGCGCGTTCTCGTCGCCGAGGCGGCTGTTCTCCTGCTGCACGTCGATCAGCGCGACGTAGCGCCGCCAGAGATCGCCCACCCAGGATGAGGAGCGGGTGATCACCCCCTGCACCGGCGCCGATCCGCGCAGCACGAGGCGATCGACCCAGGTCAACTCCGACGGGGCGCGGGTCCCGGCCCGGAGGACGAGCGCCGGCACCGCCAGCAGCGCGGCCAGCAGAAGCGCGTCGCGGGCTCGACGGGGCAGCGCCATCTATTCAGGAGCCTGCTGGGGCAATGCGCCTACTCCGGCAGCCGATCCCTTCGGCCATGTTCGTCGGCAATCGCCGACGTGCAGCAAGCTCGGAGAGCAACGTCGCTCCTCCTCGAATTGCAGAGAGCAGTCCATCGTCGTCGCTTCTCGCCTTGCCTCGGTCTCGGCTGCCTCGCTACGGCGCATGGCCCCAGCAGGCTCCTGCACTAGTGGATCGTCACCTCGCGGAGCAGCTTGATCTCGTCGAGGACCTTGCCGGTGCCGAGCACCACCGCGAGCTGGGGGTTCTCCGCGAGCATCACCGGGAGGCCGGTCTCCTCGCGCAGGAGTACGTCGAGGTTCTTGAGCTGCGAGCCGCCGCCGGAGAGCACGATCCCCTTGTCGACGATATCGGCCGACAGCTCGGGCGGCGTCTTCTCCAGCACCACCCGCACCGCCTCGACGATCGCGTTGACCGGCTCGGCCAGCGCGTCGCGGATCTCGTCGCTGTTGATGGTCAGCGTCTTCGGCACGCCGGCGACCAGGTCGCGCCCCTTGACCTCCATCGTCAGCTGCTCCTCGAGCGGGAAGGCGCTGCCGATCTGCTTCTTGATGTCCTCGGCGGTGCGCTCGCCGATCAGGAGGTTGTACTTGCGCTTGATGTGCTGGACGATCGCCTCGTCCATCTTGTCGCCGCCGACGCGGATCGACTTCGAGAACACGATCCCGGCGAGCGAGATCACCGCCACCTCGGTGGTGCCGCCGCCGATGTCGACGATCATGTTGCCCGAGGGCTCGGTGATCGGCAGGCCGGCCCCGATCGCGGCGGCCATCGGCTCCTCGATCAGGTAGACCTCGCGGGCGCCGGCGGCCAGCGCCGAATCGCGCACCGCGCGCTTCTCGACCTCGGTGATCCCCGACGGGACGCAAATGATGATCCGCGGGCGAGCCAGGGTGCGGCGGTTGTGCGCTCGGGTGATGAAGTAGCGGAGCATCGCCTCGGTGACCTCGAAGTCGGCGATCACGCCGTCCTTCATCGGACGGACGGCGACGATGTTGCCGGGGGTGCGGCCGAGCATCTCCTTGGCCTCCTTCCCGACGGCGAGCACCTTCTTGGTTCCGTTGGCGTTGCGCTGCACCGCGACCACCGAGGGCTCGTTCGAGACGATCCCCTTGCCCCGCACAAAGGTGAGGGTGGTGGCGGTTCCGAGATCGATGGCCAGGTCGTTCGAGAACAACCCGTAGACCCAGTCGAACAACATCTTTTCGCTCCTGCCCCCGATCCGGCTCGTGGGCTGTGGATGGATCGCTGCAAACCTCGCTAAGAAATTGCCGGAAGACGAGTCGTTAGGACTGCAAGGTGGAACGACCAGCGGCGATGATCAGGGCCTAAGTAACACCATAAAGGAGCGGGGTTCAAGGCGAATTTCAACCCGTGCGCGCCCGGAATCGGAGGGCCGAGGCCGGCTCCTCACTCAGGTACGCTGCGCGCATCGCCGGTTCTCCCGCCCGCGGATCGGAAAACACAGGCAAAAAGTTGCTCCTCTCCGGGGTGGGGGATATCACGGAGCGGTGATGGAACGCCAAGCCAAGCTGGAGAGAGTCCCGTCGTCCTGCGGCGGGTGCGGCGATGCCGAGTCGGCGCGGTCACCCCACCGGCGCGGGCGCTGTCGGCGCTGCTACGACGCCTGGGTGCGCGCGCGGCCGGTCGGTCTCGGGGCCTTCTGCAACGGGTGCGGCGACCGACGGCGCGAGCACCTGCGGCACTTCGAGCTGTACCGGACGTGGGTGGTCCTGTGCCACACCTGCGCCGCCCGGGCCGAGGCGATCGCGCCCCTGCCTCTGACGGTGAACGGCCTCCGGGTGCGCCTCCTGCGCGATCGGCGGTGGGGCGATCGGCGCGCGGAGTCGGTGGGGGCGCAGCGAACGGTGCGCGGGAGCGGCGAGCGGCGGGACGGGGATCGCCGCGAGGGGGATCGCGAGATCCTCGACGCCACGGAGTTCGCCGAGATGGTGCTCGAGCTGGAGGCGGAGTTCGCCGATCCAGCGGAGGACCAGGACCCGGCAGACGGGCCGATCACCGGGGTGCATCGACTCGCGGATCTCGGTCAGGCCTAGCGGTGCTTGCGCCTTGTTTCGCGCTCGGCTAGATTCCCCCCGCCCAAGGAGGGTCTGCCGTGCTCGATGTACTCCGCAAGAACTCCAGAAACGCGATCATCTACGTTCTCTTCGGGGTGATCATTGCCGTCTTCGTGATCAACTTCGGCCCCGGCTCGCGCACCGACGACGGCGGCGGCTTCGATTACGCGGTCAAGGTGTCGGGGAGCCCGATCTCCGAGATGGAGTACCGCTACGCCTACATCGCGATGGGGTACGGCAACGAGCCGGCCCAGTTCTCGCGGCAGCTGCGGCGCCGGGAGTTCGTGATGGACCGGATCATCGAGCGGGAGCTGCGCGCGCAGGAGGCCGATCGGCTCGGCTTCGAGGTGTCGAAGAAGCAGATCGAGCAGATGGTCGAGGACGGGCGGATGTACATCTTCGGCAATCGCGTGAAGGTGGAGGAGTTCGCGAAGGACGGCGTGTTCGACTACGAGCGCTTCTCGAAGTTCTGCCAGAACCGGCTCGGCGTGACGGTCAAGCGCTTCATCGAGCAGCAGCAGCGCGAGCTGATGGCCGACGAGGTGAAGCAGCTGGTCCTCGGCGCGACCAAGGTGACGCCGGACGAGGTGAAGTCGGACTACGACCAGAAGAACCTGCAGGTGAACCTCGAGTACGTGCGCTTCGCCAAGCAGCTCGGCGACGATGCCGCACCGACGGCGGCCGAGGTCGAGGCGTGGAAGAAGACGCACGAGGCGGAGGTGCAGAAGATCTTCGAGACACGGTCCTACCTCTACAAGAAGGTCGACAAACATGCTCGCCTGCGGCAGATCCTGGTGACCGCGGCGAAGGGGGCACCGGAGGCGGAGGTGGCGGCGGCGAAGGTCAAGATCGACGACGCGAAGAAGAAGATCGACGGCGGGCAAGACTTCGCGGAGATCGCGAAGCAGGTGTCCGACGACGCGCACACCAAGGGGCGCGGGGGTGACGGCGGGTGGCGCAAGAAGGGCTTCACCGGGCTCGGGACGGTGCTCGACGAGAAGGTGTTCACCGCCAAGGAGGCGACGATCATCGGGCCGGAGCGGACCGACCGCGGCTTCGAGCTGGTCAAGGTCGAGGGTTTCCGGGAGGGCGACCTGACGATCGCGCAGGTGGGGACGGAGATCGCCGAGGAGCTGCTGCGGACCGAGTCGGGGAAGGTGAAGGCGCGGGCGGATGCCGAGGCGGCGGCGGCCAAGGTGAAGGGCGGAGCAAAGCTCGAGGAGCTCTTCCCGAAGCTGTCGGACACCGGCGAGACCACCGACCCGGCCAAGGGGAAGGCGGCGGCGGGCGGCGCGCACCTCGAGGAGACCGGGCTGTTCGCTCGGCGTGGCGACATCATCCCGGAGCTCGGGATCGCGCCCGAGCTGGCGAAGAGGGCGTTCGACCTGAAGGTGGGCGAGCTGGTGGGCCCGTTCGACGTCGGGGGCGGCGTCGTCGTGGCGCGGCTCAAGGAGCGCAAGGAGCCGGACGGCGAGTACTTCGAGAAGCACAAGGAGGAGGAGCTGCGGAAGGCGGCGAAGGAGAAGGGCGCGGAGGTGCTGAGCGCGTGGACGCAGAAGCGCTGCATCGAGGTGCGCGACGACGGGCGGATCAAGGTGAACGAGAACGTGCTGTCGTACGACGGGACGCCCGCCAAGCCGGGGGAGTCGCGCTACGAGGCGTGTCAGGTCTCGCAGCCGAGGAGCATGCTGGAGTAAGGGCCCGCGCGCGAATGAACAAGTCGATCGATGATCGCGGCCGAGGCGCCCGGATGGCGAGGCGCGACGTTGCTTTCAGGGCTTGCTGCACGTCGGCTGTTGCCGACGAGGGAGAATACTCTCTGTATTTGACCGAGGAGCCTCCCCTCAAGACTACAGAAGGGGGGCAAGCCCCCCGACGCCAGCCGGGATGGATCGGCCGCGAGGGCATCGACTTGTCCGTTCGCGGGCCCTGAGGAGCGGCAGAGCGGTTGGTGGGTCTGCTGGCATGGGTGGGTTTCGCCGCGGGCCTGGTGGAGGTCGAGGGGGCGATGTCCTGCCCGACGCCCGCGGAGGTGGCGGCGCGGCTCGTGCCGCTGTTGCCGGCGGGAGAAGGACGTGACCGGGCGCGGATCGAGGACCTGGGCGGCGCGCTGCGGGTGGAGCTGCGCGGGCCGGCGGGCGATCTGCTGGCGGCGCAGCGGCTCTTGGCGGTCGCCTCCTGCGAGGACCGCGCGGCCGTGGTGGCGGTGGTGATCGCGGCCTGGGAGGCGGTGCTCCGTCCGGGGGTGGTGCCGGCGCCTCCGCCCCTGCCGATCCCGTCGCTGCGGCGGGTGCACTTCGAGGCCGCCGCGGGTGGAATGATCTCCCTCGCGGGATCGGCGGCTGCGCCCGGCGGCACGCTGGAGGTGTCGCTGGCCGCACGCGTCGCAGGGCGTGGCTTTGGCGCACGCCTGGCGCTCCTGGGCGTCGCGGCGCGGGATCTTCCGCTGGGATCCGGTCGCGCGTCGTGGCGGCGGGAGGCGGCGGCGCTCGGCCCGCGCTACCGCTTCGCTCCCGGCCGCTGGCGGATCGATCTGCACGCCGAGGCGGTGCCGGCGTGGGTGCTGGTCGAGGGCATCGACTTTCCGATCAACCGGTCGCGGATGGGCTTCGACCTCGGCCTCGGCGTCGGGGGGCGGATCGCGCTGGTCCTCGGGCCGGCGGCCTTCTTCATCGGCCTCACCGGAGTCGGCTGGCTGGTCCCGCAGCGGGTGCTGGTCGATCGGCTCGATCTGGCGGCGGAGCTGCCTCGTCTCGAGGGGTAGCTGACGGCCTGCGTCGCTTTTCACACCACGCCATGAAAGGTCCTGGGCACCATCCGTCACCGGAGAAGGCGGGACCACCGATGCAGCTCCAGGCAGCGCCCGAGGACGAGCCCCATGGACCACCGTTCGATTTCGATGCCGTCTACCGCGCGCACGCGCAGGCGGTGGCGCGCTTCGCGGCCCGTCTTGGCGGCCCGGTGTTCGATGTCGAGGACGCGGTCCAGGAGGTGTTCTTGATCGTCCACCGACTGCTCCCGGAGTACCGCGGCGACGCGAAGATCACCACCTGGCTCTACCGGATCACCGAGAACGTGGTGCGCCACCGGCGGCGCAAGGAGCGCTGGCGGCGCTGGCTCTCGGGCTCGGCCGACGAGGTGGCGGGCGATCTGCCGTCGCTGCAGCCGACGCCGGTGGAAGAGCTCGAGCGCAGCCGGGCCAGCGCGCTGGTGTACCGGGCGCTCGACGGGATGTCGGAGCGCTACCGGACCCTGATCATCCTGTTCGAGATCGAGGGCCGCTCGGGGGAGGAGATCGCCGAGCTGATGGACGCGAAGGTGGCGACGGTGTGGGTGTGGCTGCACCGCGCGCGGGCACAGTTCGCCGCGCGCACCCTGGCGCTGGAGCCCCGGGCCGGCGAGGAGAACGCGTGAGCGGGCCGGTCGAGCGATGGATCGATCAGCCCGGCAAGCGGGCGGGCGAGGAGCGCGCCGCCGAGCTTCTGCGCCAGTTGCCCGATCCCGCGCCCCTCGACCCGGTGGCGCTGGCGCGGATCCGCGCCCGGATCCGCCGCTCCTCCCGCCAGGTCCGGGAGCCGCTGCGCTGGGCGACGGCGCTCGCCCTCCTCGTCGGTGCGGCGGGAGCGGCGGCGGTGGCTTTGCGCCTGGCGACCGAGCCGCCCTCGGCCGTCGACGAGATCACGGTCGCGGCGTGCAGCGCGGCGCGCTTCACCGGCGATGGGCAACGGCGGGTGGCGCTCACCGGCAGCGGCGGAGGGAGCGGATCGATGCGCCTCGATCGGAGTGGCGCGGGATCGCTCCTGCTCCGCGAAGGCCGCCTGGCGGTGGACTCGGGGGACAGCGCGCTGACCGTCGAGGCGCTCGGGGCACGGATCTCGATCCGGCCGCGACGGACCGGGGTGATCGAGGTGCGCGACCGCCGTGTGCGCGTCGCCGCGTGGAAGGGTGACCTGGAGGTGCGGTGGGGCGACCAGCTGATCGAGGTCCCCCAGGGCACGACCTGGGGCCCCGACGGGGTGACGCCGCTGGCGATGGACGGCGCGGCCCTGGGCACGCGCGCGGGCGTGGACGAGATCGAGGCCCTGCTCGACGGTCGCGAGCAGGCGGGCGCGTGCGCTCCCGAAGCGACGCCGCCCGGGGTCCCCCCTGCCGCACCGGCGATCGCCCACGAGACCCCTGCGCCTCCCCTGCCCGTACCGTCGCTGAGCCCGGTGATCGCCGCACCGCGGGCGCCGGCGGAGGCCCTGGCCCTGGTCCCCGGCGTACCGGTGCGCGACGAGGGCGCGGGATCCCCTCCTGCCGTCGCTGCGCTGGCGACGGAAACGGCGCCGCCCATCGCGCCACCTCAAAGCCCGCTCGCGGCCGAGCATGACCTGCTCGCCACCGCGCTGCAGCGCCTCAACCGGGATCGCGATCCCGCCGGCGCCCTCGCGGCCCTCGACGAGCATCGTGCCCGCTTCCCCTCCGGCGAGCTCACCCCGTCGGCGACGCTGACCCGGATCAACGCCCTCTCCGCGCTCGGGCGACGCAGCGAGGCGCTCGGCATTCTCGATCGCCACGCCGCGTTGGGACTCGGGCGCGCGGCCGATTTGACGCTGGTGCGCGGCGAGCTGCGCGCCGAGGCGGGGCGCTGCCGCGAAGCCCTCGCAGATTTCGCGACCACGCTCGCCGGAGCGCCGCCGCCCGCCCTCGAGGAGCGGGCCCTCTATGGACGGGGTTCCTGCCGCGCCCGCACCGGCGACGACGCGGGCGCCCGCTCCGACCTCGAGCGCTACCTGGCCCGCTTCCCGGAGGGCCGCTTCGCCGCCCCGGCGCGGCGCGCGCTGAGCGAGTGAACCGAGTATCGATCCCACGGGGCGTGCCGCCCCGCCCCGTCGGCCCCCGTCCGTCGGGGTCCCCACCCCGGCTCACGGCGGCACGAGCCGCCGGGCCGCGGCCGTGCGCGGCCTACAAAGGCAACGAACTTCGCGGACGGAACACCAGTATCCTGGGCTCCTGGTGACGCCTCGTAGCGCGATCCTCTTCGCCGCCCTCGCGGGGTGCGACTACCACATCGGGAGCGGCATCCTGCTCGCCTTCGGCGCCCCGCAGGAGCTCGGCGCCGGCTCGGGCCCGATCGCCGTCGCCGCGGCGGATCTCGACGGAGACGGCGATCTCGACCTGGCGGTGGCGAACTTCTTCAGCCACGACGTCAGCGTGCTGCGCGGCGACGGCGCGGGGGGCTTCGCGGCGGCGGGGAACTTTCCGGCGGGCGTGGGACCGACCGCGATCGCGGTCGCCGACCTCGACGGAGACGGCCACCTCGACCTCGCGGTGGCGGACGGCGCAGCCTCGGATGTCGCCATCCTCTCCGGTCGCGGCGACGGAACATTCGGGGCCCCGCGGCGCTTTGCCACCGGGCGCGGACCGCACGGGGTGGTGATCGCCCACCTCGACGGTGACGCCCACCTCGATCTCGCCACCGCCGACTACTACGACAACGCCGTCGCCGTGCTGAGCGGGCGGGGAGACGGCACCTTCGCCGCGCCGGCCGTCCTCCCCGTCGGGACGCACCC
The DNA here is from genome assembly GCA_009692555.1 of Myxococcales bacterium. Lineage (GTDB taxonomy): Bacteria > Myxococcota_A > Polyangia > Palsa-1104 > SHYY01 > SHYY01. The sequence continues at coordinate 13,467 of SHYY01000074.1, read as the reverse complement.
CTGGTCGATCGCGGCCGCCGATCTCGACGGCAACGGCCTGCTCGATCTCGCCACCGCCAACTCCGGCAGCGACGACGTGGCGATCCTGCGGAGCACCGGCGGCGGAGGGTTCGCTGCGGCGCTGCGATTCCCGGCGGGGCACATCCCCTTCTCGATCGCGACCGCCGACTTCGACCGCGACGGCCGGGCCGACCTCGCGGTGGCGGACCAGGGCGGCGACACGGTGAGCGTTCTCGCCGGGCTGGGCGACGGCCGCTTCGCCGAGGCACGCAGCCACCGCGCCGGCCGCGCGCCGACCTCGGTCGCCGCCGCCGATCTCGACGCGGACGGCTTCATCGACCTCGCGGTCGCCGACTCGTTCGGCGACACGGTGAGCGTCCTCCGCGGCGGGCCGACGGGCTTCCGCGCGGCGACCCCTTTCGGCTCCCTCCCCGGCCCCACCGGCATCGCCGCCGCCGATCTCGACGGTGACCATCGGATCGATCTCGCGGTCGCCAATCAGTTCGGCAATCTCGACCAGATGATCAAGAGCACCGTCAGCATCCTGCTCAATTCGTCCCGGTGAGCAGCGCTGCGATGCGCGCCCGGAGCACCTCCCCGTCGAGGCGGGGCGCGCGACCCGGGTCGACCTGCGACAGCTGGTGCATCCACAGCGACGGGAGAGGCGGTCCGTCGCCAAAGCGGGCACCGCGCGGGTAGGCGAGGTAGACGTCCCAGGCGATCCCGGTGCGGGCCGACTCCTCCGCGCGCGGCGGGATCGCCAGGACGGCCCCGAGGCTGCGCGCGAGCTGGCCGCTGCCGTCGAAGAACTGGGTGGCGCGGCGATCGTCGAGCATCGGCGTGGCCTGCTGCGCGGCGGAGCGGTCATCCCGGTCGAGGATCGGCACCCATACGATGTACACGCGCAGGTCGTCGGAGGGGAGCGGGCGGAGCACCTCGTCGCGGACCACGGAGACCCCGTGGAGGCACTCGCCTCAGGTGGGCGAGGCGAGCACCAGGAGCCTTGGGTGCGCCGCATCGGCGTCGAAGAGCGCGCGGAGCGGCTGGTGCGCCGCGTCGAGTTCGGCCACCTCCCGGGTGCGCGCCGCCGGCGCCGATCCCGAGTGAGCGCACCCCGCGAGGAGCGCCGCAGCGACGATGGCTACGAGAGGGCGCGAGCTCATCAGTGCACCTCGTCGGGCCACGCGACGGCGGCAAGGTACCACAGCCCGCCGGTGCGCAGGATCCGCAGGCGGTCGCCGGGAGCGAGCGCGAGCGCGTAGAAGCGGCGCAGCAGCGCCTCGGGGTGACGGTAGAAGCCGCTCATGATCCGCCAGCGCCCGCCGGCCGGCGCGGCGCGGAAGAGCAGCCAGTTGAGCAGGTGGCAGAAGCGCGCCTGCCGCCTGTGCTCATCGACCAGCGCCGAGAATGCGGGGCCGAACAGGTCGTCCGGCGCGGTGCCCGCGACAAAGCGCGCCACCCGCGCCGCCACCGGCAGCGAGTAGCTCGTGGCCGGGTGGAAGAAGCCGCCCCGACAGCCCGCGCGAAGCGGCCCGACGCCGGACGGCGCGGGATCGGCGCGCCACGGCAGCGGCAGGACGCCGCTCTCCTCGCGCAGCACTTCGGCCACCTCGAAACCGCGCCGCCGCGCGTAGTCGAGCACCTCCTCGCGCAGCGCCGAGCGATCGAGCTCCGGCCCGTCGGCGTAGCGGGTGTCCTCGACCAGCAGGCGGTCGGGAGCGTAGGGGAGGACGTAGAAGAAGCGGAAGCCGTCCAGCTGAGGAACGGTGGCGTCCATCAGGATCGGGCGCGCAAGATCCGCGGGCCGCGCGAGGCGCAGATCCAGGCCGACGAACTTCTGGTAGCCGGCGCTGCCCGGCGTCGGCGCGACCGGGCCGCGGGCATCGATCACCACCGCCCCGGCGAGCTGTCGCCCGTCGCTGAGCCGCACCGCATCGGCGGTCACCTCGGTCGCCGCGGAGCCGGTGATCACCTGGCAGCCTGGCGCGGCGAGACGCGCCCGTACCACCTCGTCGAGGCGCCGCGAACCGAAGCTGGCGTAAGGCAGCGCGAGGGAGCGGGCGAGGTTCGGGAAGATCACCTCGTAGCCCGGCCAGCGATGCTCGATCAGCGGCGCGACCACCTCGCGCATCCCGTCGTCGTCGAGGTCGCTCTCGTGGAACGACCAGGTGTGATTGCCGCCCAGCGCAGCGTCCCGCTCCACGATCGCGATCGTCGCTGCGGGCCGAAGGGCGCGCAGGGTCAGCGCGATCAGACCGCTCTGGAGCCCGCCGCCGACCAGCAGGTAGTCGAACCGCATCGGCGCGTAGCCTACGCGATCGCGGGGAGCTGATCGCGAATTCCGCGAATTCGCCCGCGACGCGAGCTTTCCACTACCATGGCGGAAATTCGGAGCCGCGAAGATCCCCCCGATGCGCCTGCTCTCCCGGAACCCGGCCAAGCGACGGAACGAGTGGATCGTGCTCGCCTGGACGCCGATCTGGATGGCGGCGATCTCCACGGTGATGGCCACCCGTGCCTTTTCCCGCTGGGGTGACCTGGGCCATCTCGCGCTCGGGCTCGGCCTCGCGCTGCCGCTCTGGATCGCGCCGTTCCTCTCGGCCTCACCGACGGAGCATGGCCGCCCGCTCCTGCAGCGTCACGCCTTCCGCTTCGCGGTCTGGATCGCCCTCCACACCTTCCTTCAAACCTGGTTCGGCACGATCTTCTTCTTCGATCACCTCGGCATGGAGTACCACTTCCCCGTCACCTGGACGCTCCACCGCACCCCGCTGTTCCTCTATTTCGTCACCATCGCCTACTTCAGCACCTACTACGTGGCGCTCCAGATCGGCGAGCGTGCGCTCCGGGCCCGCTTCCCCGCTGCGCCGATCGTCCGGATCGCGCTGCGCGCCGTCCTCTGCTATTCGGTCGCCTTCGGCGAGACCTTCTTCATGGCCGACGAGTCGATGGCGCCGTACTTCCTCTACCGCGACCGCGCGTTCGTCCTCTGGGTCGGCTCGCTCTGCTACGGGACGGTGTTCCTGCTCAGCCTCCCGCTGATCGCCCGCCTGGATGAGGACGACGCTCCGCCGCCACCCCTCCGCGGCGCGCTCGCCGAGCTGCTCGCCGCCAACCTGATCGTCTTCCTCTGCTACGACATCTACGGTTCGCTGTTCACCCCGCGCTGAAGGAATCCGTGTCGAAGCTGGACCGGTACCGGCTGATCGGACCCTTCCGCGCGGACGATCCGACCGCCCTGCTCGCCCACGATACCCTCCTCGACCGCACGGTGGTCATCCGCTTCCCTGAGCCTGATCGACCCGCCGAAGGCGGCGAAGCAGCGTCCCCTGGGTCCTCGGGGACCGACGCACCCGCCGGTGCGGCCGCGCCCCGAGACGACGAAGGACTCGCCTCGTCGCGCGCCTTCGCGGAGGTCGAGCACCCCCACCTCTCCACCGGGCGGGGCTGGCGCACGGCGCGGTCCGGCCGGGCAACGTGATCCTCACCGACGATGGCGACGTGCGGCTCCTGGGCGGACTGCCCTGGCGCGGACGGTGTTCGAAGCCATCCGCAGTTGTTCGAAGAAGACGCGTCGGCCGGAGTGGTCGCCAGAGGATCGGCCGCGCGGCGCTGGCTGAATCACCCACCCTCACCCCAACCCTCTCCCGCCAGCGACGCCAGCGGGAGAGGGAGACAGCAGGCAGGATCGGCCGCGCCGGTGTAGGCTGGCGAAACCTCGGCCATGCACCCGCGCCGTTCTTTCGCAGATCATCGCCCCCCTGCCGTGCCTTGCGGGATCGGGTAGGCGAAATGGCCCACCGGCGCAAGAGCCCGCACCGCCGCAAGCGGGAGCCCCGCGACGCGGTGACCCAGCGACGGCTGCTGAGGTCGAGGGACCGATCGGGCCTCACGCCTCCCCCGGCCTCGCCCGCGCCCGTCCGGCGCCCCGTCAACCCCTACCGCTCGCTCCGGATCGGGCTCGGTGGCGCGGCGACCCTCGCTGCGATCGAGCTCGCTGCCCTGCACAGCGCCGCGCCCGGTGCGTGGTGGGTCACCGTCGCTGTGCTGGCGCTCGCCGGGCTCGCAACGGCGAGCTGTCTGGCGATCGCCGAGCGGGTGATCGCGCGCCTCGGGCCACCGTCGCCGGTGCCAGAGCTGCTGCGCGCCGCGGGCACCCTGGTGGTGCTAATCCCGGTCGGACGCCACCTCTTCGACGGCGGCTTCGCCAGCACGCTCCCGATCGCCCGGGCGGCGGTACTGTGGGTGCCCCTCTGCGGGTGGCTCGGCCTCGCGGCCATGCTGTGGATCGGCGAGCGTCTTCTCGGCGCAGCCGGTCGCGGGCGCCGCTTCACGGTCGCCGCGCTACTGGTCCTGGCCGTCGCCGCGATCGAGTACGCCAACCGCACGCTCTATCGAACGCAGTACCCCGAACTGCACCTGCTCCTGCTCGTGCTCGGCTGCGCCGGCGCGGGCGTGGCGGTTGATCTCATCGCCGGGCGGCCTGGCGAGCAGGTCCCCGCGCCCGTCGCAGCGCCCTCCGGGAGAGCGCCTCCTGCGCCGCCGCCCGCGCGCTTCTGGCGGCGCTTCGTCGCCCTGGAGCTTGCCGCCGGCCTGGCGATCTTCGGGACCGCGACGGCGGTCGCGGGGCGAATCGACCGCGATGCGCGCTTCGTCCTGGCGACCCGTGGGATGCACACCCACCTGCTGCTCGACACACTCCGGGCGGCCCTCGGCGTCAACCTCTCCTCCGACGGCGGCCCGGGCGAGGGCGCCGCGGTGGAGATCGCCCAGCCCAGGAGGCGTGTTTCCGGCGTGTCGCCCGCCGACCCGCACCTGCACGTGCTGCTGGTGCTCTGCGACGCCCTGCGCGCCGACGTGACCCTGCCGACCGACGAGAACCGCCGCGACTTCCCGAACCTGCTCGGATTCGTCGACGGCGCACGCCGCTTCCGGCGCACGTTCGCCCCGGCCGCGGGCACCGACGTCTCGGTCTCCACCATCGTCACCTCGCGCACCAGCGTCTTTGCCGGCGCCGAGATCACCCTCGCCGAGGCGATGCGGCGCGCCGGGCGCGGCACCTACGCGGTCTATCCGACCGAGATGCTGCGCTGGATCGGCACCGCGCTCGTCACGCGCGGCGTCGACCGCTGGGAGCGCCTGGTGTCCGACGCGGAGGAGCGCGACACCTCGCGCCACGGCACCGGGGCCCGCACCACCGACCTCGGCTTCGCCCTGCTCGACCGCCACCTCGCCAGCGACAGCGCGCGACCCTTCTTCGCCTGGCTGCACTACTTCGACGTGCACGAGCACGACGACCTCTCCCCGTCGGACGCCGCGCTCGGCGAGGCGGTGATGCGGATGGGCCGCGCGCCCGATGCGCGGAGCGCCGCGCGCCTGCTCCGGCGCGATCGGGTGCTCAAGTACCGCGCCGCGGTGGCGCTGTTCGATCGCGAGCTCGGGCGGATCGAGGACCGGCTCCGCAAGAACGGCGCACGCGAGCGAACCGTGGTCGTCCTGGCGAGCGATCACGGGGAGAGCCTGGGCGAGGACCCACGGCTGCCCGCGCACCACGGCGACTTCCTCTACGAGCCGCTGGTGCGGGTGCCGCTGGCGATCCGCGTCCCGGGCGTGGCGCCCGCCGAGGTGTACGCCACGGTCACCCTCGCCGACCTCTTGCCGACGCTGCTCGAGCTGGTCGGTGCCACCCCGCCGCCGGGGCTGGCCGGGCGCAGCCTGGTGCCGGAGCTGTCGCTGCCGCCCGAGGAGGCGATGGCCGGCGATGCGCGGCCGGTGGTGATGAACGAGGCGCTGCAGCACGGCGTGGTGCGGTGGCCGTGGAAGCTCCTGGTCCGTCCGGGCGACGATCTGGTCGAGCTGTACGACCTCGCCGACGATCCCGGCGAGCGGCGCGACCTCGCCGAGCAGGAGCCCGCCCTCGTCGCTGAACTCAGGCAGCTCTATCGATCGTTCCCGAAGGTCCGCTTCGACCGGACCCTGCGCGGAAGGCTCCGGCGAGAGCGAGCGGCAGAAGAGACAGCGCTCCCATAGCCAGCAGCGCCAGCCACGCGCTGGCGATGCCGGTCGCGAACGGGACCAGCGGCGGACCGGTTGCGAGGCCGATCACCGCCTCGCCCCCGCACAGCACCAGCGCCGCCGCGGTGAGCCCGATCGGGAGCGCGAGCGCACGCCGGAGCGCCGCGCGCCCTCGGCCCATGAGGAGCGCCCGCCCGTCGGTGGCCACCAGCAGCGCGAGCCCGGGCAAGGCGGGGAGCGCGAGCGCCGTCGGCCAGAAACGAAACACGAAGTTCCGCGACAGCGACGGGAAGCCGAGGAAGATCACGGCCGATGCGCTCGCCACCAGCCACCAGGGACAGGGTGCCCTTCGCCACCCCGCGCCAGCTCCCGCGACCCCGAGCGCCGCTCCGGCTAGCGCCAGGAGGATCGCCACCGCCCACCGCGAGGCGGTCGGGCGCGGGAGAAGCGCGGGCCCGCCGCCCGACGCCTTTGCGAGCACCGCCGCGAGCAGCCGACCGTCGCTGTCGGGAGGTGGAACAACTCCCAGCGAGTCGAACGCCAGTCGCCCGAGATCGGGCAGCCGCACGCTGCCGCGGGCGCCGCGAAGCGCATCCGGGAGGGCGCCGAAAAGGCACGCCCGGACCCACCGCAAAGGCGGCTCGGCATCGCCATGCCCGCCCGTCAGCAGGTGACCATGATCGGCCAGGACGACCCAGCGCGCGGTGGCACCGTGGACGTGCCGGTCGGCCGCGACCAGCCGACCCAGGAGATCGTCCGACCAGCGAGCGGCCTCGCGGTAGGAGGGCGACCCGGCGCCCGCCTGGTGGCCGGCCTGATCGATCCGCAGGACGTGGACGAACGCCAGGCGCGCGTCGCTCTGCACCGCCTGCTGCGCCGCCCGCTCGAACTGCTCCGCCGACCAGGACAGCGCCAGCGGCGCCGGCGGCTCCAGGTCCGGCGGCACCGGCGGCTCGGCGATCGTGAAGCCGAAGGAGGCGATGATCTCGGGATGGGCTTCGGCGACGGCGCGACTCCCTGGAATCGCGCCGGGAAGCGCCCCCGGCGGCGGCGCCACGAGGCGACTGTTCTGGAACATGGGCCCGGTGCGCGCCTGGCTGCGCGCGCTCCAGAACGCCGCCTGGACCGGCAGCGACACCGTCGGGAAACCCACGTCCAGATCGAGGTCGAGGCCGCCCGCGCAGAGCGCGTCGAGCCCGGGCAGCCCGCGCGCCGCGTCGGCGCCCAGCCCATCGAGGAGCGCCACGCGCAGAAACGGCACGGCGGGCAGGGACGCGCCGACGGCCGGCGAATCGGGCTCCGCAGCCACCGCGACGACGGGCGGCCCGGGGCGGAAGAACGACCGGATGAACTCCTTGCGCAGCTCGAACGCCGCCACCGAGAGCACGAGCAGCCCGAGAGCCGCCCCGAGACGTGCGGCGCGTTCGCGTGTCATCGAAGGCCGGCCCGATCGAAGGCCCATCCCTCCAGCGCCGCGCGGGTCGCCGGGGCGCGCGCGGCCGACGGATCGGCGGCCAGCTCCCGTCGCAGCCGGGCGAGATCGGCCGGCTCGTCGACGTCCCAGAACGGATCGCACAGCGCGTGCGCGATGCGCCCCTCGCGCAGCCGCGCGGTGGTGGCCGCCAGGACCGTCGGCCCGCCCCAACCGATCCCCTCGAACAGCGACGGGAATGGCGCGCGGAGGCCGATTGTCCAGTAGCCGCCGTCCTCCGCGGGGCCGACCACCACGTCCACCGCGTCGAGCGCGGCGACGGCGCGGGCCAGCAGCAGCGGCGGAAGGTGCGGCGAGTCGCTCCCGATCACCACGGCGCGGTGCGCACCGGCTGCGAGGGCGCCGTGGAGCGCGAATTCCATCCGCGCGCCGAGATCCCCCTCGACCTGCGCGACGCACTCGATCCCTTCGCGCGCCGCCACCGCGACCAGGTGGGGATGATCGATCGGCCCCGCGACCGCGAGCACCCGCCGCTCGGCGAGACCCCGCGTCAGCCGGCACACGTCGTCGAGGAACGCCGCGTGGAGCAGCGCCGCCACCTCCGCGCCAACCGCCGGAATGAGGCGCGTCTTGACCCTCCCCGGCTCGGGCGCGCGCGCGAAGACGAAGAGGGTCGTGCCGCTTTCGGGGCTAACGAGCAACGGCATATCGCAGGATTGTGTACAGGATCTTGTACCCCGCGCCGATCGTCCCTCGCACCGTCGAGGCCACCTTCGAGACCCCGGCCCGCCGCCGGTAGTAGCTCACCGGCACCTCGACCACCGCGAGCCCGCCTCGCAGCGCCTTGACCTGCATCTCCGCGGTCCACCCGTAGTCCCGATCCCGCATCCCGAGGGCGCACAGCGACGGAAAGCGGATCGCGCGGAAGGGCCCGAGGTCGGTGAACTGGTGCCGATAGAGTACGCCGATCATCCGCACCGCGACCAGGTTGCCGATCCGCTGCTGCGGGGTCAGCGCCCCCGCCTCGCTCTGTCCGAGGGTGCGCGATCCGATCACCAGGTCGGCCTCGCCGCGGGCGATGGGCAGGAGCAGCGCCGCGACCTCGCGCGGATCGTCGGCGTGATCGCCGTCGAGGAACACCACCACGTCGGGCGGGCCCTCCGGCCCCTCGGTGAGCCGCCGGATCCCGGCCAGGCAGGCCGCCCCGTAGCCACGCTCCGGCTCGCTCACCACGTCGGCGCCCGCCGAGCGCGCCACCTCCGCCGTCCGATCACGCGAGCCGTTGTCGACCACCACCACGCGCCGCACCACCCCCTCGGGAAGCGCCGCGATCACCCCGCCGATCGCCCCCGCCTCGTCGCGCGCGGGAATCACGCAGTCGACGATCAATCCCCGCACCCGGGGGCTGCTGTGGTACCGCCCATGCGCAGCGACGGTAGTACAGCGCCGGGACCCGTTCAACCTCACACCCGGAGGCCGTGCGCACCTTGATCGCGGCGCTGCGCGCGGGGTAGCCTCCCCGCCAGGAAGCCTTCCCCCGGGTGCCGACTGAACCTGACCCGCCCCACCGTCGCTGTGCCGGCGCTCGCCCTGGTTGGCTACCTGGCCATCGCGCGCGGGGTCGAGAACCTCTACCCGTTCTCGACCTTCAACATGTACTCGGTGGAGCGCGCCGCAAGCGCCAGCCGCGTCCTCGCCCGCGACGCCCATGGCGCAGTCTCCGAGGTCACCGGGTGGGAGCGCTGGGAGTGCGACGCACCGCCCGATCTGGACGCCGCCCCCTGCCGCGCGCTCGGCCGCTTCTAATACGTCCCGACCGCGGACCGCGAGCTGCTCGACTGGATCGACCATCACCGCGCCGCCGCCAGCGACGGTGAGACGGTCGAGGTGATCCGCCGCGTGTGGCGGCTCTCCGAGCGCGCGGGGCCGCCTCCGTCGACGGACTGCGCGATCGCCCGCTGCCGGGCCGCAAGGTGAGCGCGAGCCCGTGGGACGGCCTGCCGCGCTGGCCGTTGCGCGCGGTGCTCGCCGCCGTGTGCGCGGTCGACATCGCATCGATGGGCGGCGTACTGAGCCGCACCCTGCCGGGAGCGATCGCCCACCCGATGGCTCCCGCGTTCCTGCTCGCCCTCGGCGGGTCACCCGCGCTGCTGGTACCGCCGGGCCTGATCGGGCTGGGCGCGCTCGTCCTCTTCGCACGGCGACGCGCGCCGATCGCCGCCGGACTCACCGCCCTCGCGGTGCTGGTGCTGTTCGGCGAGGCCTGCTCCGCGCTCGAAGGCGGCCCCGCGCGCAACTGGTTCCTCTCCGGCGCGATGCTGCTCGGCTGGATCTTCGGCCTCGCCTTTGCGCGCTGGCTCCGCCCGGGCAAAGGCGGCGACTGCAGCGACGAGCAGCTGGCGGAGCTGGGAGCGGCCGCCGCGATCGCCGCGGCCTACGTCGGCGCCGGATCGAGCAAGCTCCTGGTCTCCGGGCTCGCCTGGGCCGACACGACCACGCTGCGCGCGGTGATCCTCTCGCACCACGATCTCTCGCGCCCGGGGCTGGTCGGCGCGTGGGTGCGGATCGTCGTCGAGAACCCGCCCCTCTCCCGCATTTTCTCGGTCGCCACGGTCGCGATCCAGCTCGGCGCGTTCCTCTACCTCCTCCACCCGCGGCTGCGGATGCTGTGGGGTACCCTGCTGCTCGCCTTCCACGTCAACGTCTACCTGCTCACCGGGATTGGCTACGCCGAGGCCTTCTGGCTGATCCTCCTGTTCTCCTATCCGTGGCCGCGCTGGGTCCGGCTCCTCCTCCGTCGCCCGCCGCCGCCAGCGACGACGCCAACGCCCGCTCCGTCACCTGCGGACCGGGCCCGCGCCCGCACCGTGGCCCTCCGCGCCGCCGCGCTGATCGCTCTCCTCGCGCTGTGCGCCTGGCTGCTTCCCCTGGGCGAGTACGCTGCACTGCAGCATCGCCCGGGCGTGGGCTGGCGGGCGATCACTTCATTGACCTGCCCGCGCGTTTGAGCAAAGCTCTCGTCGTGGCTGCCTGCCCCGATTGCGGTGTCGACTGTCCCGACGGTGCCGCCGCCTGTCCGGGCTGCAAGAAGGGCCTCGGACGCACGCTGCACGCCGAGCAGGCCGACGGGACGCCGTCGCTCGCGCGCACGCTCGATATCGCCGCCGGGCTCGCCGCGACCATGGCCGCGATGCACGAGGCGAAGGTGGTCCACAAGGACCTACGGCCACGCAACGTTTATCTGGTGAAGCGCAAGGGTCAGGAGGATGTGGTCAAGCTGCTGAACCCGGGCAAGTCCGCGCCCGAGGGAACCCCACCCGACTACGCCGCCCCCGAGGAGAGCGCGGGCGCGCCCGCCGATGCGCGCTCGAACCTCCACGCCTTCGGGGTGATCCTGCACGAGCTGGCCACCGGCACGCGCCCCGTCGCTGGCGCGAGCCCGAGCAAGACCGCCCGTGCGCGTGGAGTGACCCAGGCGATCCCACGGCCGCTCGAGGAGCTGATCGTCCATTGCCTGCAAAAATTTCCCGCCGAGCGCCCGCGGTCCATGCGCGAGGTGGACGATCGGCTATCCGGGATCCGGGTGGCGTTCCGCGCCGGCGTGGCCACCCCGACCTCCGCGGCGGAGGCCGCCGGCAGCCCGATGAAGTGGGTCGCCATCGTGGGCGTGCCGCTGGTGCTTGTCGGCCTGAGCTACTTCGCGTGGCGGGCGATGAGCGCTCCCGATCCGCCGCGGGTCGTGCCGGCGGTGATCTCTGTCGACGCGGCGGTGGCCGCTCCCAGGCCGCCCGATCTCGGCGCCCCGCCCGACGCCGCCCACCCGCCCGATCTCGCGGCGCCGAAGGCCGCGGTGAAGGCCAAGCCGTCTCGCCCGTACCGCCCCAAGCCCCCCCCCGCCGCACCCGCCCAGCCGGCCGCCGTCGATCCGTTCGCTCCCAAGGTCCGTTAGACTTCCCGAGCCGGCTACGCGGCTAGCCACTGTCCGGCCGACCGACACCAAGAACGTCCGATCTCCGAGCTGCGCAAGCCTTTTCAGGCTGGCACGGGTTTCGCTTCGAGTACCGGCACGGGCAGTCGGCCCGATACCTCCAGGAGAACCCGATGAATCGCCGCCCCACCGCACTCGGTCTGTTCGCCACGCTCGCCGCCTGCGCCGGAGAAAAGGCCGACGTCACCGACGACTTCACCGAGATGGCATCGCTCGACCCCAAGTCGGACGCTTTCTCGGCGCGCTGGAAGATCGTCGGCTCGCTCGATTACGGGCAGCAAAGCGGAGCCACCAAGTATTCCCATCCCGCCCGCTATCGCGCCTTCAAGTTCGCCGGCACCAGCGGCGAGAAGATCACCGTCGACGTGAACTCGCAGAACGGCGACACGGTGGCGTGGATCCTCGACGACGACTTCAAGACGATCGGCGCCAACGACGACATCAATCGCCACGACACCGATTCGCGTATCGATCTCACGCTGCCGGCCCATCCGAGCGCGACGCACTACATCGTGGTGCGCGAGTATTCCCTCCAGGCAATGACCTTCACCGTCACTCTGAAGGGCAAGAAGAAGCCCGACCTCTACACCTGCAAGGCAGACGCGGACTGCGCGCGCGTCGAGAAGGGCTGCTGCCCGCTCGGCAACTATACCGCCGTGCGGCAGGACCAGGCGGATGCGTGGCGCGCGTCGCTCGGCTGTGCCGACCCGATGGTCTGCCCGAAGATCCTCACCCGGGAGGATCACAGCATGGCGGAGTGCCTCGCCGGCAAGTGCACGCTGGTGGCGCTCACCGATATCGCCTGCGGCGGCCACAGCGCGAATCCCCATCATTGCCCGGCCGATTTCCTCTGCGAGGGCAAGCAGCTCCAGGTGGATGGCCCCGGCAAGTGCAGCCAGCAGTGCGCCGGGAAGCAGAGCCTTCAGTGCAACATCCCCGGCCAGTTCTGCGTCGATAATCCCAATGACGACTGCAATCCCGCGGGCGGCGGCGCCGACTGCATCGGCTCGTGCCGCGATGCGATCTGCAGCGGCAAGACCGCCAAGTGCGCGCTCGGCTTCCGCTGGAATCAGTTCGAGTGCTCGTGCGTCGAGAACACCTCCTGCGGCGGCTTCGCCAACTTCCCCTGCGCCGCCGGCAAGGCGTGCGTCGACAACCCGTCGGACAACTGCGACCCGCAGCACGGCGGCGCCGACTGCCCGGGCGTGTGCGCGGCCGCCACCGATTGCCGCGTGAAGGGTTGCGCGCAGGGCTCGAAGTGCAGCCCGTGCTGGGGCCCGTCGAACTGGGTGTGCCTCCCGAACGGCGCGCTCTGCTAGTGTCCTGTCCGAGAAATTCTTTGCAGAAGTTCTCAGCCAGAACACTAGCCATGATCCCACGGGGCGTGCCGCCCCGCCCCGTCGGCAGAGCCGCCTGGGTCCCCACCCCTGCTCACGGCGGCACGAGCCGCCGGGCCCCGGCCGTGCGCGGCCTACCAATGCAACGAACTTCGGTGTCGGGACACTAGGAGCCTGATCGATCCGCCCCGATCCCACCTACCCCTCTGGGCGCGGTTGCGAAGTGTCGGGGGCGACCTCCTCGTGAGCGTTGACGTTGGCGCTGGCGCTTTCGAGCGGCGTCTTCTGGTTCGGGGCGCCGCATCTCAAGGGGATCGGGGAGGTCAGGAGATCAACGATGGGTTCCTTTCGAGGGAGGAGGCTGCGCCTTCGATGGTCCCTCTTTGACCTCCTGACCTCCCCGATCTCCCCTTGAGATTCGGCGTGTCGCGCCATCGCCGACGCCCGAACCATCGGGCCACTTCATGCTTCGCTCTCAGATTCAGAGGCGCCCACGCGGCGCTTCTCGACGATCCCTACTTTGGGGAACCGCCCCCTACCCCTCTCGGGTGCTTAACAGCGGAGGGGGCCCTCTTGCTGGCTCTTGCTCGTCACGTAGTCGTAGTCGTAGTCGTAGTCGTCCCGTCCGCAGCGACGGCAATCGAACTTCCTCCCGCAACAAATTCCTCCTGCCAACCGACCACCCTGGCCTCAAA
>SHYY01000073.1 GCA_009692555.1 Myxococcales bacterium | reverse complement strand
TCCACGCAGGTGCGTGGTTGACCGAGCCGCAGCTGCCGGCGCCAGGGTCGGCCGCGCGGCGGGGCGCGGGCTGGGAGGCCCAGGTGGGGCAAGATCCTCCTCGCCACGTCGGCGTCCTCGATGGCGGCGATGAGATCCATCGGGCCGCTACAGCGAGGGCACACGAGAACGGCAAGGCCCCACGTCCGGCGCATCAGCACGGCCCACGAGAGTCTGCGCTGGCGAGTCGGGTCGTCGGGGCCGGCCAGATCATCGGGTCGTGGCGGAGCTGCCGCACCAGCACTACGAGTATTTTGTGTCGCTCGACATCGCCGTGGGTCCAGGACAGGGCAGCCAACTGGCACCGTTGCGGACCGCCTCGCGCTCCGCCGCAATCGGTCCCTCTACTCGCGGCTGCACCACCGCTTCACCGTCGGTCCGCTCACCGTCGCCGACACCTCCGCCTACCTCGCGCTCCGCCTCAAGCACGCCGGCGGCAGCGCCGAGGTCTTCCCCGCCGATTTTCTCCTCCGCCTACACGAGAGCACCGGCGGCGTGCTCCGGGAGATCGACCGGATCGCCGGCGCCGCCCTGCGCGACGCCGCCCGCAAGAAGCGCCGCACCGTCGAGCCCGACGCCATCGACCGCGCACTCCTCGCCGGCCCCGCCAGCGCCGCCGCCTGAACCCCCTCACCTTCTCCATCGTCGCCACCGACGGACCCTCGTCTCCGGGGCGATGGCCATCTCCAGCCCCGCACGTCGCCCGCCACCACGGGATGGCCATCCTTCCCCATGACCGCCCCCGCGCCCCACGACGATGCCCATCAAGGCGCGGACAGGTACCCGCCAACCGAAACGATGGCCATCGCGGAGCCGGACCGTCACGCCATCAATCAGCCTGCGCAGCTACAGCGCCGAGCGCTGCGGCGTAGGTCCACGAGCGCGAGGTCAGGGGGCCATGCGTGGGCTTTTCCCGTCGAGGTCGGTCCCCACGCGCAGCCGGTCCAGGTAGCTCTTGTAGGCGTACCCGCGATCTCGTTTCTTGCCGGTGGTCTCCACGAGCACGCCGGCCTCGACCAGGGCCTCGATGGCGCGGCCCGCGGTGGGCTTGCTCGTCGTGATGAGCTTCATCACCGACGCCGCGGTCACGATCGGATGTCGCGGAAGCAGTTCGAACAGGCGCACGGCCGCGACGGACATCCTGTCGAGTTCGAGCACGCGGGCGCGATCGGCGGCGACGAGTGCGAACAGGTCGCGGGCCGACGCCACGGCCTCGTCGGCGATCGTCGACACGCCGTCGAGGAAGAAGTCGATCCAGCCCTCCCAGTCGCCGTCGGTGCGAACGGCGCTCAGCCGTCGGTAGTAGTCGGCGCGGTGCCGCTTGAAGAAGCTGCTCAAGTACAGCAGCGGCTTGCCGAGCAGCTTCCAGTGCTCGAGGAGTAGCGTCACAAGGAGGCGCCCGATGCGGCCGTTGCCGTCGAGGTACGGGTGGATGGTCTCGAACTGCACATGCGCCAGCCCGGCCCGCACCAGCGGCGGCAGCGCGTCGTCGGCGTGCAGGTACTTCTCGAACGCCCCGAGAGCGTCCGCGAGCGCGTGCGGCGGAGGCGGGACGAACGCTGCGTTGCCGGGCCTGCTGCCGCCGATCCAGTTCTGGCTGCGCCGCACCTCGCCGGGGCGCCTCTCCGCTCCCCGCACCCCGCGCATGAGCCGCTTGTGCGTCTGGTTCAGCAGGCGCATCGACAGCGGCAGCCCTTTCGGCGACGAGAGCTGCGTCCGCGCAAACGAGAGAGCATCGACGTAGTTGCAGACCTCCTCCACGTCCGCGTTGGGCGCGACGCTGCCCTCGGCCTCGAAGGTCAGCAGGTCGACGAGCGTCGCCTGCGTCCCCTCGATCTGCGACGACACCACCGCCTCCTTGCGGACGAAGGCGTAGAGGAACCAGTCGAGCGAGGGCACCATCTCGCCGGCCAGGGCGAGGCGGGCGAGCGCCTGTTCGGCCGCCTTGACCTTCTCGATCAGCCGAGCGTCAAGGGCGAGCGCGGGCGCGGCCGGCGGCAGGGGGTGCGGCACGAACGCGGCGACCTCCTCGCCGCTGATCGTGGTGCGCTCGTACTGGCCTGTCGTGCGCCTGCTCATCTTCTGGTCGGCTCCGCTGGGAACGGCAGCGGCCACCAGCTGCGATCCCTGGTGACGATCCCGTTCCCACGTCTGGTGTTAGTAACGAAGTCTTGACTAGCTGGGACCGCTCGTCAAGAACTCGTTACCAGCGCACCGCGGCCACCAGCGGGCGGCAGAGGGGAACAACTACGAGCCAACGCTCTCTCCGTCGAGAACTCACTTTTTCCCGTCGAGAAAATGGATGACCACCTGGATGACCACCTGAGCGAGACAAAGGGGGACGGCCCGAGACGCCTTGTGACGGTAAGTCCCTGTATCGCTTCGGTTCTCGACGGTGGAAAAAGGACTAAAGAGGGTTGGGAAGCTGACACTCTACCAACTGAGTTATTCCCGCGTGCTGGCCCCTGTTTAGCTGCGCCGCCGGCCCAAGTCAAGCGCCCCCGAGAGCCACCGAACCGCCCGTGGAGCCCGCTGGCAGCCCCCTGGCCCGGGCCGTTGCGACTATCGCGCGCGCGTGCTACCCCCCTTCGCATGCGCGCCCTGCAGCGTCTCATCCGACCCTCCATCCAGCGCCCGGTCGCGCTCGCGCTCGCCCTGCTCGTCGGCGGCTGCGTCGGGGAGGAGGCTCGCCGCAAGGCGGCAGGGAATGTGCTCTTCCACAACGGCGACCTCATCGGTGCCGCCCGCGAGTATCGCGCGGCGATCGCCGCCAAGCCCGAGGACTCCAACGGCCACACCCTGCTCGGCAACGTCCTCTTCGAACAGAACCAGCTCGACGAGGCGAAACGCTGCTACCAGGACGCCGTCGCCCGCGATCCCAAGGCGCGTGAGGCGCGTCGCGGCCTCGCGACGGTCGCGCTCCGCCAGGGTGACATCGCCTCCGCGCGCCAGCTCTTCGAGGCGCTGACCACCGACGCACCGAACGATCCGGAGGCCCAGTCGGCCCTCGGCAAACTGCTGCTCTCGCAGGGCGACCTCGACGGCGCCGAGCCCCACCTCCGCGCCGCGCTCGCGGTGGCCTCGAACGATCCAAGCGCGCTCTACTGCCTCGGCCTCACGCTCGCCAAGAAGAAGCAAAGAGCCGCGGCGCAGGAGGTCTTCGACCGTCTGGAGGCCGCCGCACCCGGGCAGCCGTTCGCGCCCTACGGGTGTGCCGTCGCCGCAGCGATTGGCGGCGACCGCGACGAGGCGCTCCGGTGGCTCGCCACGGCGCTCCAGCGCGGGATCGGCGACCTCGACGCGGTGGTCGCGGACCCGGCCTTCTCGTCGCTGAAGACCGATCCCCGGTTCGTGGCGGCGATCGCCGAGGCGCGGACGCGCGCGGGGCCGAAGAGGTGACCCTCTTCTGGGCCATCCTCCTGATCGGGGTCCTCGTGACGGTGCACGAGCTCGGGCACTTCGTGGTGGCCAAGCTCCTCGACGTGAAGGTCCTGCGCCTGTCGCTCGGTTTCGGCCCACGCCTCCTCAAGCTGCGCCACGGCGACACGGAATACGCCCTCTCGGCGATCCCCCTCGGGGGCTACGTCAAGATGCTCGGCGAAGACCCGAACGACGAGGTCGCGGCCGCCGAGCAGAGCCGCTCCTTCTCGCAGAAGCCGATCCTGCAACGTCTGGCGATCGTCCTCGCCGGCCCGGCGGCGAACCTCGCCTTCCCGGCGCTGATCTACTTCCAGTTCTTCGTCAGCCAGGAGACCACGCTCTCCTCGACGATCGGCGCGGTGTTCGAGGGACAGCCGGCCGCGGGCGTGCTCCAGCCGGGCGACCGGATCATCGCCATCGACGACGAATCGGTCCGCTACTGGGAGGACGTGAACCGGCTCTGCAATGCCGCGCCGGGGCGCGATCTGCGGATCACCATCGAGCGCCCGGGCGAGGACCGCCCGCTGGTGAAGGTGGTGACGCCGCGCGCCCACGAGCGCCTCGATCTCCTCGGGACGCGCGAGCGCGTGGGGCTGATCGGCGTCGCGCCGCACTACCGCCTCGCGCAGATCGGCG
The DNA here is from genome assembly GCA_009692555.1 of Myxococcales bacterium. Taxonomy (GTDB): domain Bacteria; phylum Myxococcota_A; class Polyangia; order Palsa-1104; family SHYY01; genus SHYY01. The sequence goes on along the minus strand of SHYY01000073.1, from coordinate 23,267 downwards.
TCCAGCAGGTCGGCGACACGCAGAGCCCGGCGGCCAAGGCCGGCCTCCGCACGTTCGACGTGGTGACGTCGGTGCAAGGCCGCTCGGTCGGGAGCTGGCACGACCTCGATGCTGCACTGCAGCACAATCGGGGCGAGGCGCTGGTGATCACCTACCTGCGCTCGCGCGGCGGCTCCCTCGGCTTCGCCCCGATCGACCGCCTGGAACCCGGAACGACGCAGGTGTTCCCCGAGCGCGTCGCGAGCCCCGCAGCCACACCGCTTCCGGGCGCTCAGCAGAGGCCCGCCGGGAGCGGCGCCGTTTCCGGCGTTGGACGAGCGCGCTACGAGACCGGGATCCGCTCGGGCGATCTGTTCATCCACGATCTCGAGGCGGGCTCGCCGGCCGCGCTCGCCGGGATCCGCACCGGCGACGAGCTGACCACCCTCGACGGCCAGCCGCTGCGCCACTGGGAGCTGCTCGCGCAGACCTTCGAGGAGCAGCCGGAGCGCACCTTCCGGATCGGCTGGCGCGGCGCGACCGGCGAAGCGCGGGAAGCGGAGATCAAGCTCCAGCCGCGCACCCGCCGCGACGAGTACCAGACCGAGTCCACGCTCTACGTCTTCGGCGCCGAGCCGGCGCGAGCCAAGCGCGCGGTGCCCGAGGTGGCGATCGACGGTCGCGTGGGCTGGGCCGCCCGGCGCTCGCTGGCGATGACCGTGGGCGTCACGGCGACCATGGTGCGCGTCCTCGCCCTGCTCCTCACCGGCGGCCTCCCGGCGACGGGGATCGGCGGGCCGATCATGCTCTACCACCTCGCCGGAGTCGCCGCCGCGCACGGCACCGATCAGTTCCTCGCGATGGTCGCGCTGATCTCGCTCAACCTCGGGCTCCTGAACCTCCTGCCGGTGCCGGTTCTCGACGGTGGGCATGTGCTCTTCTTCACCATCGAGGCGATCCGCGGAAAGCCGATCGCGCCGCGCACCCGCGAGCGGGCGGTCTACTTCGGACTCGCGCTCCTGGCCGCGCTGATGCTGCTGGCGGCGCGCAACGACATCGTGCGCTACTGGTTCTCGTGATCCTCGCTCTCGACACGTCCACGGTACATGCCGGGGTGGCGCTGATCGAGCGCGGTGGCGCGCGGCGCGTGCTCGCGGTGCGCCGGTCGAGAGTCACCACCCACTCCGAGGAGCTGATGACGCTGGTGGAGGGCGTGCTCGCCGAGGCGGGCTGCGCGCCGTCTCACCTCGCGGCGATCGCGTGCGGCGCCGGGCCAGGATCGTTCACCGGCCTCCGGATCGGCCTCGCGACCGCCAAGGGCCTCTGCCTCGCCCTCGCCAAGCCGCTCCTGCTGGTCTCGTCGCTGGCAACGCTGGCGGCGCGCGCCCCCGCGGGGACCATCGCGGTGCCCTGCCTCGACGCCTTCAAGGGCGAGGTCTACGCCGGCTTCTACCGCGGCGGCGCACCCCCGATGCGCGACGGCGACGAGCTGGTCGCGGCCCCCGAGCGGGTGGCGGAGCGGATCGCCGCGCTGCTAGCGCTCGGGCCGGTGCACGTGATCGGAGACGGCCCGGCGAAATGGCCGGTGCTGTGCGTGCCCGGCGCAGTGACGGAAGACCGTGCCCCGCCCGACCCGGTGGACGTCGCCCGGATTGCTGCTCACCGCCTGCACCGCGGAGAGGAGGACGACCTCGCCGCGGCCGCGCCGCGCTACATCCGCCCGTCGGAGGCGGAGATCCTGCTGCGCGAAAAAGCGGCACGCGATCGGCTGGCTTGAACCTCATCTTGACCCCAAAAAAAGGACTGATTATTCTGGTTTCGCCCGCAGTGGAAAGTCCTCTTCGTCCCGGAGAGGCCTCAGAAAGGGGAACCGGATGCAGAATGAGATCGAAGAGCAATCCACCCTCGACCGCCTCCGCGCCGACCACCAGCACGCCGACACCCGCCTGAAAGAGCTGACCGCGAACCTCTCGCTCACGCCGGAAGAGCAGATCGAGATCGCGCGGCTGAAAAAGCGCAAGCTGCGCCTGAAGGACGAGATCCGCGTCCTGGCCACCCGGTCCAGGCCCGGCAGCGCGTAGCCTGCGCGAAGTGGGGCGCCGCCTTCGCCGGAACGATCCGGCCCAGGCAGACCGCTCACGATGAAGCTCAGCGACGAGGAGATCGAGCGGCTGCGGCGATCGGGCATCCGCCTCGACGCAGCCGGGCGCTTCTGGCACGAGGGGGCCGAGGTGACGCACGCCGGGCTGCGTGCCGCGCTGTGGCGCTGGCTCGAGCGGAACCCGGACGGGCGGTTCGTGCTCCGTCTCGACGCCGACCGCTTCGTCTACCTCGACGTCGAGGACGCGCCGCACTGCGTCCGCTCGCTGCGCTGGGAGGACGATCGCCCGATCGCCCTTCTGGCCGACGGGAGCGAAGAGAACCTCGTGGCGGCGACGGTGCATCTCCGCGGCGGAGTGCCCTACTGCGAGGTGAAGGGAGGCCGGTTCGAGGCGCGCATCGCGCCGGCAGCCTTCGGCACGCTCGCCGAGCGGCTGCGCGACGAGGGCGGCGCCACCTGGCTGGACGCGCGCGGCGGACCCTTCCTCGTCTCATCCGGGTAGCTCGACCCTTCAGGCTCAGGAGGGCGCGAGCGGCAGCGTGATCGTGAAGCGCGCCCCGCCCCCGGCACGCGCGCCGACCGCGATCGTCCCGTCGTGCTCGAGAACAATCTTCTTGACCATCGCCAGGCCGAGCCCGGTGCCGTGCTCCTTCGTGGTGACGTAGGGATCGAAGATCCGGTCGCGGAGCTCGCCGGGAACGCCAGGCCCATCGTCCTCGACGGTGAAGGTCACCTGCGCGCCCACCTGTACTACCGTCACCCACACGCGCGTCGCTCCCGCCTGCAGCGCGTTCTCCACCACATTGTGCAGCGCACGGCGGAACAGCAACCGGTCGGCGTTCACCGTTGGCGCAGGGGCCGGCGCGGCGAGCTCGACCCGTCCTTCGAAATCCGCATGACCGCGCAGCCACTCCTCCACCAGCAGCCCTGCGTCGACGCGCGCGCACTCCACCCGCGGCAGCCGCGCGAACGCGGAGAACTCCTCCACCATCCGGCGCAGCCCGGCGATCTCCTCGCCGACGATCTCGGCCGCCTCCTCGAGGGTCCGCCCGTAGCGGTCCTCGCCCTCCTGCGGTGGCGGCACGTAGCTGGTGCGGAGCTGCTGCACCGCCAGCTGGATCGGCGTCAGCGGATTCTTGATCTCGTGGGCCAGGTGGCGCGCGACCTCCTGCCACGCTCCGATCTTCTGGAGGTAGGCGATGCGCTCCCGCGACTGCGCCAGCTCGGTGACCATCCGGTTGAAGGCCCGTCCGAGGTCCGCGATCTCGTCGCGCCCCGTCGCTGCCACCCGTGCCTCGAGGTCCCCCGCGGCGACGCGCCGGGTGGCGAGGGAGAGCTGCAGCACGCGGCGCGTGACCCCGCGGGCCAGGAGCAGCCCGAGGCCCGCCGCGGCGATCAGTGCGAGCCCGAGACCGCCGAGGAACACCACGCGGTAGACCCCGCCGATCCGCTGGTGAAGGATCCCGAGGCCCGCCCCGCCCGCCTCGATCTCCCCGAGCTCCTCGAACTCGCGAAACGGTGCCCGCGGCGTCACGTAGGTCAGCTCGAAGCGCCGGCCGAGGGCGGCCTCGTCCACGCGCAGCTCGCGGAACTCGCCGCCTTGGAACGGGCCCGGGCGAGTCCGATCGATCGGCGGCGAACCGTCCTCGTGAACTACCCGTACGAATTTCAGCGCCCCATCGCTGGCGAGCCGCTCGTCGAGGAACCGTTCGAGACCTCCCGGCCCGGCCGGAGCCGCGCGCGCCAGCTCCGCGCCCCGCTGCTTGAGCGCCGCCTTGCGATCCGCGAACAGCGCGATGTACGCCCCGCGGGCCCGCTCGATCGCGGCCTGCCGCCCCTCGCCCTCCCCGGTCGCCAGCGCCTCCGCCGATCCGATCAGCCGGTCCACCATCCACGCCGAGGCGCCGAGCGGGATCACCGCGCACACCAGCAGCGCGAGCACGATCCGCCGCTCGAAGCGGCCCGCGCCGATCACCTGCCCACCTCCCCCTTCGGTCCCAAGGCGGGGCCCAGTGCGGGACCCACGGCAGGGCTCGGGACGGGGCCCGGGGGAGGACGCGCGGCCTTCCCGGCCGGCTGGATTCGCACCGGGCGAAAGAAGGGCGAGGTGCGGAAGCGCAACACCCGCTCCGCGTCGCCCACTCGCGGATTCAGGAAGATCGACACGAACGAGCCGAAGAAGCTCTCGCCCGCGTCGGTGAAGCGGTGCGCCTCGGGGGGGCGGGTCAGCCAGCGGCGCACCTGCGCGAGCAGCTCGGGCGACACCGGGTTCACCTCCACCAGCACCGCTACCACGTGGCGCACACCCTCGGGGACGCGCCCCGACTCGGCGATCGAGAGGCGGGTGAGCGACGTGATCCTGCGCAGGGCGCCTTCGCGCTTCGGCTCGCGGTAGGTGTGCGTCCCGCTCTCGTCGTGCTCCTCGACCAGGTAGACCTCGTCCCACAGGTCGTACGCGACGCGGAAGGTGCGCAACGCGAGCGCCTCGGGCTTGCCCTTGCCGTCGCGAAACAGCCAGGCGCGCGCGACCACGTGGGTGGCGAATCCCGAGTCGAGTCGCCTCGCCTGCACCGGGTCGAAGAGGTCCGGGTAGTCGACGCTGAGGGTGAGGGTGCGGCCATCGTCGTCGAGCTTCGCGGCGCGCTCCGGGCCGTCGGAGGGGCGCGCGGAGGCGTTCGCGGTGACCACCCCCAAGAGCACGGCAGCGACGAGAGAGCGGCTCACAGGGGCAGCCGTCCGAGGAAGTTGGCGATCGAGAGGTTGAAGATGCCGATGTAGGTGTCGAGGAGAAAGCCGCCGTCGAAGTAGAGATCGATCGGCAGCGCCCGACGGAGCGGCAGGTCGCGGTAGCGCGCATCGGACGGCTCGGCGAGTGCGACCGCGCCGCCGCCTGCGAACAGGTGGCCGCCGTAGAAGTAGCGACCGCCGCGAAACAGCGGCCAGAGGTAGGTGGCGCCGACGATCCCGGCGAGCGTGCCGTAGCGCGCGCGGTTGATCCCCGCGCCGAGGAAGTTCCGCGACGGCTGGGTCGACATGCTCAGCCCGAGTGGGCGTCCCGGCACCAGAGGATCGAGGTCGCCGAGGTAGTAGCGGTCGAAGAGCGGCGGATCACCGGTGATCGCACCGACGGAGGCAAGCGCGGAGATCACGTGGCCCCACGGGAGGCGGAACCAGCCCTGGTACTGCACGGTGAGCTTGTAGAAGTCGTAGCTCGACCCGAGCAGGCGACTGCCCATCTCACCGGTGACTGCGATGCGCGAGCCCGAGAGCGGCAGGACCGGGTCGGAGCGCGTATCGCGCTCGAAGGTGAGGATCAGGGTCGAGAGGTCGCTGTCGCCCTGGCGGAGGGCTACCACGACGGCCTCGGTGCGTCCGTCCGCGTGGGTGCGCACCAGGCTGCCGGGCAGCGTCGCCTGGACACGCTCGTAGCGCCCACCGACGGCGAGACGCGAGTAGGCGCCGATGTCGATCCCGAAGCTGGCGAGCCCCCCGATGCGCCGGTAGGGGAGCGCGATGAATTGGCCCGGGGCGCCGTCGTCATCGCGGCCAGCGATCCGGAAGGGCTCGCTGGCCTCGTTGTAGAGCAGGGTCGCCGCGGCCGAGAAGGGCGTTCCGGCGATGTGGGCGGTGGCGACCCGGAGGCGAAAGGCGCGCTGCGGGCGGGCGAGCGGAACGCTGCCCTTCTCGGCGAACACGAAGGCCGCGCCGGCGCCGATCCCGCGCCCGACGAAGTTGTTCTCCGAGAAGTCGACTCCACCCCACAGCGGCACCGCCTCGCTGGTGCCGAGGAAGAGCTGGTTGAGGATCACCGTCCCGCGCTCGACCACCTCCACCACCAGCACCCCGCGGCCGCGCGCGCCGCCGCGCTCGAGGCGGATCTGCACGTCGGAGAAGAAGCCGAGCGCGAGCACCCGGAAGCGCGAGACCTCGACCCGCCCGTCGTCGGCGCCGACCACGTCACCGGCGTGGACGAGGAGCTGGCGGAGGATCACTCCGTCGGCGGTCTTCCCGTTTCCGCGGACGACGATGCGCTCGACCAGATAGCTCGGGCCGAAGTCGGCGGCGTGGGCGGCGTGCCGCGGGGCGAGGGCCAGGAGGACCCAGGCGGCCAGCGCAGCGAGAGGAGAGGCGAGGCCGCGGCGGATGCGAACGCCCATCGGAGGATGGCCGCACGATAGCAGGAGCGCAGGGCGAACGGGGAAGGGCGCAAGGGCACCGGAAAGCGGTAGCATCGCCGCCGTGAACCTCCAGCCGCTCGATCTCTTCCCCACCCCGGTCAGCATCCTCGACTTCGACGACGATCCCGATCTGAACGGCGCTCTTCTAAGCCTCTGCGGGGGCCGCGAGGAGTACAACGACGCCGCCGGCCGCAACATGCTGCTCGATGGCGACGACGCGATCCGCCGCCTGAAGGCGAAGTTCGATGCCGGGCTGACGGCGCACCTCGAGCGGCTGCGCCTCGCCGGCGAGCGCGAGGTGGATGCCTTCCTGTTCGCCAACTTCACCACCGCCTCGGCCTTCACCCCGCATCACAATCACCTCATCGAGGCCGACTTCGTCGCCATCTACTACGCCAAGGCGCTCGCCTACCCGAACGAGGACGTGGCCGGGCTCTACTACGCGATGGACCCGGGGATCCTCGTCCTCCACGACCCGCGCGGCGACGCAGGCCTCGATGGACGCACGCCGGGAATCGCCGATCACCACAAGGTCTACCCGCGCGCGAACCGGATGGTGATCCACCCCGGCTACCTGTCGCATTCGGTCACGCCCAGCCCCGGCGGGGAGCGCCTCGCCCTCACCTGCTGCTTCGTCCTCGACAAGAGCGGAAGGTATCGCGACTACGTGAGCTACCGTCGCTGAGGGCGATCATGCGGTTGGCATGCTAGCATCGCCCGCCGATGGGCCTCCTCGTCCTCGTCCGCCACGGCCAGGCCTCCTTCCTCGCCGACGACTACGATCGCCTCTCCGCCCTCGGCGAAGCGCAGGCCCGCCTCCTCGGCGCCTTCTGGGCCCGCCGCGGCATCCACTTCGATCGCGTCGTCACCGGCCCGCGTGTCCGCCAGGTCCGCACCGCCGAGCTGGCCGGCGAGGCGTACGTCGCCGCGGGCGGCACCTGGCCCGGCCACACCGTCCTCCCCGCCCTCGACGAGATGCAGGCCGAGGCGCTGCTCAAGCGCTCGCTCGCCGATGCCGAGCGGATCCACCCGCGCGTCGGCGAGCTGCTCGCCCGCTACCGCGCCGCCGACGCCGCCACCTCCGGCCCCGCCTTCCAGCGGCTGTTCGAGGCGGTCACCGGAATGTGGGTCCGCGGCGAGATCGACACCCCCGGCATCGAGTCGTACGCCGCCTTCGCCGCGCGCGTCCACGGGGCCCTCGCCAGCCTCCGCGGCGAAGGGCGGGGCCAGCGCATCGTCGCGTTCACCTCGGGCGGCCCGGTCGGTGTCGGGATGCAGCTCGCCCTCGGCCTCGACCACCCCGCCGCGCTCGATCTGGCGATGGTGGTCAAGAACGCCTCGGTCAGCGAGTTCCTCTTCACCGACCAGCGCTTCACGCTTCGCACCTTCAACACCCTGCCCCATCTCGACGACCCGGCGCACGAGACCATGCGCTAGCCAGTCTGGAGTGGCTCGAGGTCCCATGGATTTCTCCCTGCCCGCGAAGATGAAATCGATCGTCGCCTCCATCCGCGAGCTGATGGCGAGCGAGGTGCTTCCGCTCGAGCGCGAGCTCGCCGAGCGCGGGTCGTTCACGGCCACCCTCCCGTCGCTGGAGGCAGCCCGCGCCAAGGTCAGGGAGCGCGGCCTGTGGGCGCCCCAGCTCCCGAAGGAGTGGGGCGGGATGGGGCTCTCGCTCACCGAGCACGCGCGGGTCAGCGAGGAGCTCGGCCAGAGCCCGCTCGGCCACTTCGTCTTCAACTGCCAGGCCCCCGACGCCGGCAACATGGAGATCCTGATCCAGTACGGCAGCGACGAGCAGAAGCGCGATTTCCTCGGCCCGCTGGCGCGCGGCGCGATCCGCAGCTGCTTCTCGATGACCGAGCCCGACCTCCCCGGCTCGAACCCCACCTGGCTCGCCACCCGCGCCGTCACCGACGGGGAGGACTACGTGATCAAGGGCCACAAGTGGTTCACCTCCTCCGCCGACGGCGCGCGCTTCGCAGTGGTCATGGCGGTGACCAACCCCGACGCCCCGCCGCATCTCCGCGCCAGCCAGATCCTGGTCCCCCTCGCCACCCCGGGCATGAAGCTCGTCCGCAACATCCCGGTCATGGGCCACACCGGCGACGGCTGGGCGAGCCACGCCGAGGTGCTCTACGAAAATTGCCGCGTTCCGCGCGCGAACCTCCTCGGCCCCGAGGGCGCCGGCTTCGTGATCGCCCAGGAGCGCCTCGGGCCCGGCCGCATCCATCACTGCATGCGCTGGATCGGCATCTGCGAGCGCGCCTTCGACCTCCTCTGCCGCCGCGCCGCGACCCGCCAGATGGCCCCCGGCAAGCTCCTCGGCACGAAGCAGATCATCCAGGAGTGGATCGCCGAAAGCCGCGCCGGGATCGACGCCGCCCGCCTGATGGTCCTCCACGCCGCCTGGACGATCGAGACCGCCGGCCTCCACGCCGCGCGCGAATCGGTCTCGCTGATCAAGTTCTTCGTCGCCGACGTGATGGGCAAGGTGCTCGACCGCGCGATCCAGGCGCACGGCGCTCTCGGCGTCACCGACGACACGCCGCTGGCCTACTTCTACCGATTCGAGCGCGCCGCGCGGATCTACGACGGCGCCGACGAGGTGCACAAGGTCGCCGTGGCGAAGCGGATCCTGAAGCGCTACGGCGTCGAGGGCGCCTGATGGAAGCGGAGAAAGCGGAGACCCTGCGACCGGGATGGATCGATCGTCCGCGCACGATGCGCGCCGGCGAGGAGCTCGACAAGGCACGCCTCGAGGAGTGGCTGCGGGCACGAATCCCCGATCTCGCCACGCCGATCACCGTCGAGCAATTCCCGAGCGGCCACTCGAACCTCACCTACTCCATCCGCGGGGGCGAGCGCGACCTCGTGCTCCGCCGTCCCCCGTTCGGGAGCAAGGTGAAGAGCGCGCACGACATGGGGCGCGAGTACCGCGTCCTCTCGCACCTCGCACCGATCTACCCGCCCGCCCCACGCCCGCTCCTGCACTGCGACGACGAATCGGTGATCGGCGCGCCGTTCTACGTCATGGAGCGGGTGCGCGGGATCATCCTGCGCCGCGTCCTCCCGCCCGGCTTCACGATGGGCCCCGACCTCGCGCGCGGCCTCTCCGAGTCCTTCCTCGACAACCTGGCCACCCTCCACGCCATCGATTACCGCGCCGCCGGCCTGGGCGATCTCGGCCGTCCCGAGGGCTACGTCGAGCGCCAGGTCGCCGGCTGGACGAAGCGCTACCACGACGCCCGCACCGACGATCTCGCCGCCATCGACGCGATCGCACGCTGGCTCGCCGAGCGGATGGCCCGTCCGTCGGAAGCCGCGCTGATCCACAACGACTACAAGTACGACAACCTGATCCTCGATCCCGCGGATCCCACCAAGATCCTCGCCCTCCTCGACTGGGAGATGTCGACGGTGGGCGACCCGCTGATGGACCTCGGCACCGCGCTCAGTTACTGGATCGAAGCGGGCGATCCCGCCGAGCTGATGGTGTTCGCCTTCGGCCCCACCTTCGTCCCCGGCAGCCTCACCCGCCGCCAGCTCGCCGACCGCTACGGCGCGCGCACCGGCCGCGACGTCTCCGACATGCTCTTCTACTACTGCTTCGCGCTCTTCAAGAACGCCGTGGTCGCGCAGCAAATCTACTACCGCTACGTCCAGGGCCTGACGCGCGACGACCGCTTCGCCGGCTTCGGCGCCGCCGTCAAGATCCTCGCCACCGTCGCTGTGCAAGCCGCCGAATCCGGGTCGATCTGATCCCCGAGCACCCTCCCCCGTCGTGGTAGCATCCCGCCACCAGCGGGTCCGATGTTCCCCCGGGAGAGAATCATGCGACTCGTTCCTGCCCTCACCCTCCTCGTCGCCTTCGCCCCGCTTTGCGCCGCCGCGAAGCCGAAGGACGACAGCGGCCCGGCCCGCGCGGCGTTCAAGGAGGCGCTCGCGCGCGGCGACGTCGACGGTCTGCGCGTCTCGTGGACGATGTGGCTCGATCGCAGCGTCTCGCTCACCGTCGAGGTGAAGAAGGGCAAATTGACCCGCTTCGGCGGGCTCCCGAAGGGCCAGCGCAGCGAGCGCGCCGTGACCGCCGACGAAAAAAAGGAGCTGCTCGCCGCCCTCCGCGGGGCGCGCGCCGACGCGCTGATGGTGGTGAACCGCGATGTGAAGAACGAGCGCGACCGCGTCCTCAACCTCGACGTCGTCCAGCCGGATGGCGCGCTCCTCCAGGTCGGCGCCTTCGTCCGCATCTCCTCCACCTGGCGCACCGGCCCCACCGCCCCGCTCGCCGATCTGCTCGAAAAGTGGCTCGCCCCCTAACCCCTGCCGTCGAGAAAAGGCCATGTCGACCCCACTCATCATCCGCAGCGCCGCCCGCTCCGACGTCGGCAGGAAGCGCGAGAACAACGAGGACTGGTTCACCATCGATCCCGAGCGCGGCCTCTACGTGGTCGCCGACGGGATCGGCGGCCACTCCGGCGGCGAGGTCGCGGCCAGCCTCGCGGTGGAGGCGTTCGTGCGCGCGGTCGACACCGTGCCCGACGCCCCCTTCCTGGCCGACCCGTCGCTCCACAATCGCCAGCTGATCTTCGACTGGCTGGCGCTGGTCACCGACGAGGCCAACTCCGCGATCTACCAGGGCGGGCGCGACAACCCGCAGTACCGGGGGATGGGCTGCACCCTCGACGCGGTGCTGATCCGCGGCGCCGGCGCCTTCTTCGTCCACGTCGGTGACAGCCGCGCCTACCTCCTCCGCGGCGTCGAGCTGACCCAGCTCACCGAGGATCACACCCTCGGCCAGCTCCTCCTCTCCGTCGGCCACATCACGCGCGACGAGCTCAAGAACGACGACAAGCGCAACGTGCTGATGCGCGCCCTCGGCGTGCTGCCCAAGGTCCAGCCGGACGTCTTCTTCGTCGACCTCGCCCCGGGCGATCGCCTCCTCCTGTGCAGCGACGGTCTGACCAACGAGGTGCCCCACGATCGCCTGCGCCTCCTCCTCGCCAGCGAGGGCGCCAAGGCCCCCGACGCGCTGGTCGACGCGGCGCTCGAGGCGGGCGGGCGCGACAACATCACCGCGGTCGTCGTCTCCGTCGACAACCAGGCGACCCCGCGGCGCCGCACGGTGATCGGCGACGCCGAGACCGAGCGCTCGCTCAAGGCGTCGGTGCTGTTCGGCACGCTCTCCGGCCCCGAGCTCCTGCGCGTCCAGCGGATCGCCGTCGAGAAGACGGTGCCAGCGGGGGCCACGGTCTTCGAGGCCGGCGACGTGGGCGACGCGCTCTACATGGTGATGAGCGGGCGCCTCACCGTCGAGGGCGAGGGCGCCGACATCGGCCGCTTCCGGCCCGGCGATCACTTCGGCGAGATGGCGCTGATCGACGACATCCCGCGCTCGGCGACGGTCCGCGCGACGACGGAGGCCCGCCTGCTCGCCTTCCCGCGGATCGAGTTCGAGGGGCTGGTCGTCTCCGACTTCGGGATCGGCAACAAGGTCCTCCGCCGCCTCCTCATCGGCCTTTCGCTGCGCCTCCGCGAGCTGAACGGCGAGGTGGCCGGCTACCGCCACGCGCTGGCCTCCGCGGCCCTCGCCGGCAACGCCGGGGTCGACCCCAAGTAAGCCCGCAACTTTGCCCCTTCTGTGCCTCCGCACCGGGTGTATAACCGCTCCCACGACGCTCTCTATCGCCCCTCTAGCCAAGGAGGAACGCATGCGGGCCTACGCGGCGAACGAAATCCGCGACGTGGTGCTGGTCGGTCACGGGGGATCGGGCAAGACCACCCTGGCCGACTCGATCCTCTTCTGCGCCCGCGCCACACCGCGCCTCGGTCGGGTCGACGACGACACCTCGACCTTCGACTTCGAGCCCGAGGAGCACAATCGCAAGGGCACCGTCTCGGCGGCCTCCGGCCACATCGAGTGGAAGAAGACCAAGATCAACCTGATCGACACCTCGGGCCACAGCGACTTCCTGGTCGACACCGTTGCACCTCGGTCGCCTACGCAGAGTAGGCCTCCTCGTCGCGCCTCGCGCGGTTTGCGCCTCGCTCGCGGGGCTCGCCGGCAATCGCCGGCGTGCAGCAAGCTCGGGAAGCAACGGTCCGGGATTCACTCACAGGCTCCCGCCTCCGCGTGACGCTGCGACGCACGATCGGGCACTTCGCCCTGGCCTGGATGATCACGGGAGCTTCGCTCGGGCAAGCGCGCGCCGACGTCGGACCGGAAGCCCCGCGCCCATCCCCCGCGGCAACGGAAACGGAAACGGAAACGAAAACGGAACCGACGACGGCAACGAAAACGGAAACGAAAACGGAAACGAAAACGGAAACGACGACGGAAACGAAAACGGAAACGGAACCGAAAACGAAAACGAAAACGAAAACGGAAACGACGACGGCAACGGAAACGGAAACGGAAACGAAAACGGAACCGAAAACGGAACCGACGACGGCAACGAAACCGGAGGTTCGTCTCCCTCTCCCGCTTGCGCCCTCCGGGACAGAGGGCCTTGGTGAGGGTCCCTCCGCGCCTCCGCCCGTCGCGGACGAGGGCCCTTCCCGCCCCCGCCAGGCAGCGTGGGTTGCCGCCGCGGTGGCGGCTGCGCTCCTCGGATCGGCCGCCGGAATGGGCATCGCCGCGCGCATGCGCTCCGACGAGATCGCGGTCCGCCTGAACAGCGGGACGCAGAGCCCTCCGCGTCGCCTCGACGGCCTGACCGACACACAGATCGCCGATCTCTACACCGAAGGGCGAACCTTCGATCGCGCCGCGATCGGCCTGCTCGCGGCCGGGAGCGCCGTCGCGCTCACCAGCGTGGTCCTCTTCCTCCTCGACGGACAGCGCGGGCGCACGCTCAGGCCGTCGCTCGCCGCGGCCCTCGGACCTGCCCGCGGCGACCTCCTTATCCGTTGGCGCTTCTGATGCGAGGGCTCCTCGTCGCTGCGGTGCTCGCTGCCCTCCCCGCCTGCTTCGACCCCGATCAGCCACCGTGCGCCTTCACCTGCGGCATCGCCAGCAAGTGCCCCGAGAACTACACCTGCAACAAGACCGACAACTACTGCCACCGCAACGACTTCAAGGGCGCCTGCCCGTTCCCCCCACCGGACGCCGCCACCCCACCCGATCAGTCCGCCACCCCACCCGATCTCGCCCCGCCCGATCTCGCCCCACCCGATCTCGCCGGCAGCGCACGCCCCGCGGACGGCGCCACCGACGGTGCCCGTGGCGGCTGAAGGGGTGCGCCCCCGTCATCCCACCGACTCGCGACCTCAATCCGCGCTGCTCCACACGTAGCCCATCACCTTCTCCACCTGGTAGGGCGTGCCTCCACCGTCGGGCGGTTTGGTGAAGGCGCCGAACTCCGACTGCTTGACGAGATCGCCGCGATCGTAGTCGTGGAACTCGACCAGCCGGGTCACCGGCAGCGCGCCGCACGCCGGCCGCGTGGCGATGTACCCGAGCACCCCTTCGTTGTCGGTCTTCTCGGTGTCGACGCAGGTCGGGTCGATCGACAGGAAGTGGCGAGCCTTGTGGTTGGTGCACCAGAAGACCGGGATCAGATCGGGCCCGCCCTTGGGCATGACGAAGAACACGTTGTCCTGCCCCTGCTCGTGCGACAGAAAGCCCTCGCACGGCGCCTGCCCACCGTCGGGGATGTGCTTGGCGTAGCAGTGGTAGACCCCTTCGGGGCCCGGATCCACGTCGATCACCAGCCGGTCGACCCCCAGGCGCCCGCCGGGGCAGGTGCAGGCGCCACCGTCGCTGCACGCGCCCGGGCAGCCGCCGCACGCGACCTTTTCACCGCAGCTGTCGATCGCCTCGCCGCACTCGCGGCCGGCGCAGGGATCGAGGTCGGCCGGAGCGCAGCGGGCGAGGTCGATCGGCGCGCCGGCCCCATCGGCGCCGGCCGCCCCGTCGCCGCCGAGGGGGACCGCCGCGTCGACGGCGACCGCCCCGTCGGAATCGACCGCCGCGTCGGGGTGGTAGCGATCGCCGAGGCCAGCGAAATCGAAGCACCCCGCCGCCGTCCCGAGCAGCGCGAGGGCCGCCATGCGCGCGCTCAAAACGTCGCCTCCGCGGTCAGCCCTGAAAAGCGCGGCGCGATCGAGGCGCGCGGGCGTGACCGTCTCCGCCGGGCGTCGATCACCCACAGCGCCACATCGACCACCGCCACCACGCCCGCCACCACCCACAGGGAATAGCCGGCATTGGCGCGCCGCTCAAGGTTTGCCCAGTCTGAAGGAACGCACCGGCGAAACTCACACTCCGTCTGCTTCGCCGAAAAATCGCCGCTGACCGATCCCACCAGCGCCGTCCCCACCGCCGCCGAGGCGAGGGCGAATATCCCCACCGCCAGCGCCGGCACGCGCAGGGAGCGTCCGACCTCCCCCGGCACCACCACAGCGGGAGCCGGCACCGCCACCGTGGCGGGCGCGCGCGGACCTGCGCGCAGCCGGAGCGCGCCCACCCGTGCGCGCAGCTGCAGCGCGTCGGGATCGCCGGGCGACGCGGCGAGGAACCGCTCGTACGCGTCGGCGGCGCGATCCCAATGCTCGAGGTACTCGTGGCCGCGCGCAATGTTGTAGTCAAACGCCGGGAGGTTCACCAACCCGCGCGCCACCTCGAACTCGGCGATCGCGTCGGCGTAGCGTCCCTGGTCGAACAGCAGCGACCCGGCCTGAAAGTGGCGCCGTGCCGCCTCGCGGTCGGGGTCGCCCGCGGCGCACAACCGCGCGATCCCGAGGATCGCCCGGATCGCCCACCGCGAGGCCACCTTACCGACTCGCGCTCGATCTCAACCCGCGGCGCAAGCGGGATGCACCAGGAGCCTCCGAGATCATTGTGCACGATAACACGGCGGCGGGCGGCGACGCAGGGAGGGCGGCTACGACCAGATCGTCTCGACCAGTCCCGTTTCGGTGATCGGCCCGTCGCGGGTGATCAGCGCCGCGCCCTGGCTGCGGGCAGCGGCCACGATCAGGCGATCGAACGGATCGCGGATCGACGCCAGCGCGGCGAACTCGTCGAGTTGTGGGAGGTCGAGCAACAGGAGCTGGAACGTGGGGTTCGCGTTGATCGCCGCCCGGATGTCCGCGACGCCCAGATCGGTTCGGCCGAGCCCGCGGAGGAGCAGGATCTCCGCGACCGCGACTGCCGGGAGCAGGCCGTCGGCCCTGCCCTCCTCGATCTGGGCGATCGCGGCGCGGGCCTTCGCGCCGAGCTTTTTCGGCGCCACGAGCATGAACACGCAGGTGTGCGTGTCGAGAACGTACTTACGTCCCACGCTTCTTCCAGCGCTCGTCGACTACGTCCCAGGCCTTGCGAACCTTCGCGAAGTCTTCATCGGTGGGGATCGGTCCGCCCCGACCCTCGAACATCCCGAGGAGGCCTCCTCGCCCGGGCCTTGCGCCCTCGTCGGCGACGCCGCGCTCGAGATAGGTCGCAATCTGCGCCGAGAGGGATCGGCGGTCCTGGCGGGCGCTGATCTCCAGCTTGCGCTTCAGCTCGCTCGGGATCCGGACCGTGATGACCGCTTCCTTCGCCATGTCATCACTTTGCATCACCACGCATGCAAGTCAAATCGACGCAGCGTCGGAGGGTTCGGGAGCGCGTCGTCTGGAGTAAGAATCTCGCTTCTCCACCCTCCGTGGGCGCCGGTCAGAAGCCGGGGGGGTGCGCCGACCCCGGGCGATCCTGGGTCTATTGACCCCACTCGGGCCGTGCGGGATGCCTGGGAACGGCTGTCCCCACCGCTGAAGCCCCGGTGGATGGCCGTCAAGTCCCTTGAACATGGTAACGTACGCCCCGTCATACCGTCGGCACGCTGGTCGCAAGGAGGCCCGCTCGCGATGCGCCTGCGCCCACTCACGTTAAGCTGCCTGCTCCCCGGCCTCCTCGCGGCCGGGTGCCTAGGCGTCTCGACGCCGCCGCAGCCCACGCCGAAAGATGCAGCGACCACGGACGCCCCGGTCACCGACGCCGGAGCCGTGGTCGTCGATGCGACGGCGCCGGCCCCGGTCGACCTCGCCAGCCATCACATCACGATCGACTACCCGATCGACGCCAGCGTGGTCGCCGTCGACGCCCGCGCGAAGTTCGACGCCCAGGTCAAGCCGCTGCTCAACCAGCGCTGCGCCCCCTGCCACGGCAAGGAGGGCGGCCTCGGCCCCGCCTTCCTGAAGCCCAACACCTACGACAGCGTGGTCGCCTGGCCGAAGCTCATCACCCGCGATCCGACCCACAGCCTGCTCGTCACCAAGGGGGCGCACAGCGGCGCCAGCTGGTTCGCTCCCGGCGAGCTCCTGATCCTCCTCGACTGGCTCTCCGTCGAGGCCGCCGCGCTCCCGAAGTCGATCCCGCAGAGCGTGACCACGCCGCCGCTCACCCCGATGCCGGGCGCGAATTCGATCCCCCTCGGCGCGCTCGGCAAGGACTTCCTCGGCGCCGAGATCACCTTCGACGTCACCTTCATCGGCACCACGCTGAAGCTCTCCGACATCAACGTGCGCGCCACCGGCGCCACCGGCCTGCACGTGGTCCACCCGCTGTTCTTCGTGCTCGCCAAAGGCGTGAAAAAGCCGGATCCCGTGGACTCCTTCGAAAACGTCGACCTGACCGTCCCGAACGCCAAGTCGCTCCTGATGGGCCCCGGCGTGCTCTTCCTCCACGACGTCTTCGGCCTCGACCAGATCGCGCTCGCCTTCTCGACCTTCACCGTCGCCGGCGGCGGCGCGATGCAGATGGGCGGCTGCAAGTCGGTGGTCGATTTCACCATGTCGGTGCAGCCGACGCTGGCGATGCGCTGCGTGCTGTGCCACGGCGGCACCAACGACACCGCCACCAACGCGCTCGATATGCGCAAGGTCGCCGACCTCTCGATGGGCGGCCAGGCGACCGCCTGCGCCCAGGTGAAGAACCGGATCGATCCGATGACCCCGGCGATGAGCCAGATCTTCCTCATCACCGCGCCGATGGCGCCCGGCAACCACCTCTTCAAGTTCCCCGACCAGAAGACCTACGACGCGTTCGTCCAGTCCGCGACGCTGTGGATCACGAAGGAGAATTGATGTCTCGACGATCAAACAGGATCGGCGCATGGACCGCGCCCCCCGCCCTGGTGGCCCTGCTCCTGGCCGGTTGCCTGAGCTCGGCGCCGCCCCCGAAGGAGGAGCCGGAGGCGAAGCCGGACATGGCGACCGCGCCGCCCCAGGGGATGGTCGACGCCGCCCAGGCGCCGCTCCCCGACCTCGCGCAGCCACCGCCGGCCCCCACGCCCGACCTCGCGCCGCCGCCGCCGCCGCCCGATCTGGCGATGCGCCCCGCGATCGGCGCCGACCCGAACGATCCCCAGCTCGCCCTGCGCGAGCTGAACTACGGCCTCGCGCTCCGCACCGCCTCGCTGAAGCTGCTCGGGGATCTGCCCACCTCCGACGAGCTGTTCCTGATCTCGATCGCCGCCGACCCGCGCAAGGTCTACGAGCAGCGGATCGACGCCTACCTCCAGGACCCGCGCTTCTCCGCCCAGATGATCGCCCTCTTCCGCAACGCCTTCCGCATGGGCGGCACGATCGCCAACCTGCCCAGTCTCGAGACCGCGCCCACCTTCGCCGCCCGCCTGGTGGCCAAGGATCAGCCCTTCACCGCTCTCGTCACCGCCTCCACCGGCACCTGCCCCACCTTCGCCAACGGCACCTTCACCGACGTGGATTGCAAGAACAACGTCCCTTCGCACGCGGGCGTGCTGACCAATCCCGGTGTCCAGGCGCACTACTTCTCGAACATGGCCTTCCGGCGGGTGCGCTGGGTGCAGGAGACGCTGCTCTGCAAGAAGTTCCCGGCCGAGTACAGCAAGGTGGCGGTGCAGATCAACGGCGGGCTCTACACCGGTCCGTGGCCGTTCGATTCAATCGCCGGCGGGAACATGGCCCCGGTCGATTTCAAGGACACCAAATCCGCGGTGTGCGCCAACTGCCACGTCACGATGAATCACCTCGCCCCGCTGTTCGCGAAATTCGACGACAAGGGGGTCCTCCAGCCCACCATCCAGGTGACCACTCCCGTCGGTGGGCTGCCCAAGACGCTGCTCACCGACTGGCTCCCCCAGGGAGAGGACACCGCCTGGCGCTTCGGAACTCCGGCGGCCGATCTCCCATCGCTGGGCAAGGCGATCGCCCAGGATCCCGGATTCGCCAGCTGCGTGGCGACCCGCCTCTACGGCTTCGCGATGTCGAAGGACGACGTGGTCAACGACTCCGCCAGCATCCCTGAAGACGTGCTGAAGCCCTACCTCGATGATTTCGTCCAGGGCGGCTTCAAGGCGAAGAGCACCCTCCGGATGATCTTCACCAGCGACGATTTCGTGCGGTTCTAGCGAGGAGATGGTGATGAAAAACCTCCAATCCCGACGCTTCGCCCTGGCCGCCGCGCTGCTCGCCGGCTGCGTCGGCCAGAGCACGCCTTCGCAGCCGCATCCGGAAGGCGAGCCCGACCGTGCGCTCCCGGCGCCCGCCCCCGAGGCGCCACCCGCGCTCGCGCCCGCGGCCGCGCCCCATCTGGCGAAGCCGCTCCCCGAGACCGCGGCGACCGAGGGCGGCCCGGAGAACACCTTCGAGCACGCCCAGTCGGACGGTCGCGACCCGTTCGACATCAACAAGCAGAAGTACGACGACGGATTGCCCTCCACCTCGGCGCGCATGCACTCCTGCCAGAAGATCCCCTACGCCGCCCTCGGCGCGCTCCTCACCTCGCGCGGCGTGAATCTGAAGGCGGTCGCCGCGCAGGGCCAGCCGCTGACGGCGGGGCAGATCTACACCATCAGCGCGCAGTCCCTCGGCGCCCCGAACTACGGCGCGCGCACCCGCGAGGGGACCCAGCAGACCGCCGCCGGGGCGACCAAGGTGATGGACGTGTTCCTCCAGGCGGCGCCGGAGATCATCAAGGCGATGCCGAACGTGAAGGCCTGCCAGGTGGGCGGCGCGCCGACCTCGATGTTCGACGGCAAGGGCGACTGCACCCAGGAGGGCATCACCTGCCTGATGGGATCGCCCGCCACGCCGCAGCACGCCAAGCTGTGCAGCCAGCTCATCAAGGACGCGCCGTCGACGGCGCTCGGCCAGCAGCTCGCGGTGGCGGTGGTCCTCTCCGCCGCGCACACCTGCGAGTAAGGGGAAATGACCATGGCAAAGCGGCCCCCGATTGATCTGCGCGGCCCCGACCGGCGCGATTTCATCAAGTACTCCGTCGCCGTCGGTGCGCTGTTCGGCCTCGACCGGTGGAAGGTGTTCGAGGCCACCGAGCGCACCGCCGGCACGGCGCTCGCGGCGGAGATGGCCTGCGCGGTGACCAACCGCTCGGTGCACATCATCGCCGGCGACGGCGGCTTCGCCTGGTTCCAGCTCCTCTGGCCGCACATCGACGTCGCCGCGGCGAAGAATCCCGCCTTCGCCTTCCACGATCCGGCCGGCGCGGTGATGGCGCAGAACTCCGACAAGCCGCTCTGCCTCGGGCCGCAGGCGCCGTGGCAGGGGCTCGGGCCGTCGAAGTACATCTCGGTGTACATGTCGGGCTCCAACGAGACCCACAAGCAGAATCCCACCAGCTCGTCGATCATCAACGCCGTGGGCGGCACCGGCCTGTTCGCCTCCTGCGCCGCGCTGCAGTACCAGAACCCGACGCTGGTGCCGGTGATCGCGGTCAACAGCGCCAAGGCCTCCATGCCCTACGGCGCGGCGGCCGGCGCACCAACGGTGGTGCAGGTCGGAAGTCCGGATGGGATGGTCGGGCTGTTCGACTCGGTCGCCTCGACGCTGCTGGGCCCGCTGGCGAGCCAGAAGACCGCCGCGCTGTTCGAGGCCTACTACAAGGGCTTCCTCGGCCTCGCCGCCGCCGCCGGGCGACCGACCTACCAGCGCGGCTTCAAGACCGGGAAGATCGCGGCGAACCTGGTCGGAGTGAACCTCGCCGCCCAGCTTCGCCCCACCCTCGACGACCTCAATCGCTACGGGATCACCCTCTCCACCCCGACCAAGCTGCTCGACCTCGCCAAGGGCCTGATCACCACCGCGCGCAGCTTCAAGCTCGGCCTCACCTCGTGCGTGCTCCTGCCCGCGTTCAACGACGATCCGCACGCCGCGTTCGCCGACATGACGTCGCTCAAGATGACCGTCACCACCCTCGGCAAGATGCTCGACGCGTTCGTGAAGGACCTCGCGCTGATGGAGGACCCGACCTGCGCCGGCACCAAGATCGCCGACAACACGGTGATCTCGATCCACGGCGACACGCCGAAGACGCCGCTGGTGGCCTCGGGGTGGCCCGACGGCACGCCCGGCGACGCGAACTGGGTCTACGTGCTCGGCGCCGGCTGGCTGCGCACCGGCTGGTTCGGCGGCATCCTGCGCGACGGGAAGTTCAACGGATTCAGCCCGGCGACGGGCAACGACGTCCCGGGGCAGAAGGCGGCGGTGACCTCCGAGGCCGCCGCGGGCGCGATCGCCTACGCGGTGTGCAAGGGCGACATGCGGCGGGTCAACGATTTCTACCGAGGCGGCGATATCGCAGGTATCGTACGTCCGAAGCAGATGTGATGCTTTTTTTCACGGAGATCGAATCATGAAGCGAGCGACGCTGGCACTGATGGCATGCGCGACGGCGTGCGGGCAATACAACTTCACCGCCATCCCGGTGTGCGAGGACGGGCAGGTGCTGACCGGCAACGGCAGCGCGCTCAAGTGCGTCGCCCAGACGGCGATCGGACCCCAGCCCACCACCGACGCGGGGATGAAGCCGCCGGCGGGCTCCCCCGACATGGCGATGGCGATGGTGCCGCCCGCCGACATGACGATGGGGATGGTGGTGCCGGGGCTGATGGTCCCGGCGTGTGGCCCGGGGCGCTGCCTGACCGGCGAGAACAACGGCACGCTCTCGTGCATCGACGTGACGATGACCAATCAGACCGTGATCAATCTGGTCAATGACGTCACCGCGCTCACCAACAAGCTGAACGCGCTGCAGAAGCAGGTCGACAACCTCGGCAAGGGCAAGGCGGCCACCTACGTCGGCGTCACTCCCGACGACACCAATGGCCGGATCATCCACGCCAACGTCGACGTGGGCATCGCCTCGGCGACCGCCTACTGCGTCGACAAGTACGGCGCGGGCGCCCACATGTGCACCACCTACGAGATGTACATGACCGTCGCGTCGGGGATCGCCAACGCCAACATGACCATCCCCAAATCGTGGGTCTATGCGCCCGCGTGGCAGAACCCGCTCCAGGGATCGCAGCAGCCCCTGGGAGGCCACGGCGACAACTGCGCCAGCTACACCTACCCCACCAGTGACCGCAAGTGGTCCGGCGTCGCCGTCGAGTGGAACATGAATCCGCAGAAGGACGCCAGCGCGCTCTGGTGGCAGGGCGGCACCAATGCGCTGTGCAATCAGAAGCTGCCGATCGCCTGCTGCAAGTAGATCGGGGTCAGTGGCTCACCGGCCTGGGGCCGACAAGCTGCGCTTGGAACCTGGGGTTCTTCAGCCCGCCACGGGCGCCCCGGCCGACAGTCCGGCCGTGAGCCGCGAGGGGAGGGCGGCACGCCCTCGGTAGATGGACTGACTGGCTGTCGCCCGAAAGGGCGAAAGGCCGGTCAGTTCGGGGGGCAGAAGAAGCTGCAGCCGAAGGTGCACTGCGCGCACGACGCGGGCTGGCAGATCCGGTTGCCCTTGCCGTCGCCCTCGCAGCGCATCCCGGGGCAGCACTCGAAGTCGAAGCCGCACGGCGCGCAGCACGCCTTGCAGACCGCGAGATCAACCTTCGCGCTGGCGTCGACCACCGCCGCGTCGACCACCGCCGCGTCGACCACCTGCGCGCCCGCGTCCTCCACCACCCCGCCGTCGGACGGACCCGCGCCCCCGTCGCCCACCGCGGGCTTGCACTCCACCCCGCACTTATCGGGATAGAACAGGCAGCCCTTCGGGCCGCAGGCGTTGCACGCGGGCTGGAAGATCGCCGGCACGCACAGCTTGTCGCCGCCCGGGAAGGCGTAGCATTTGTTGTTCACCCCGCACTCGTTGTCGATGTTGCACTTGGTGCCGCAGGTCGCCGGCGGGAGGCACTTGAGATCGCACATCGCGTTCAGGCTGCAGATCGGCTTGAAGCCATCGCACGAGTCGCAGGCCTTCGGCATGCAGAGCTTGGTGGCCTTGGTGTCGAGCTGGCAGCGCGCGCCGGGACAGCAGTCGCCGTCGACGTTGCAGGCCTTCAGGCAGCAGGCCGGCTTGGAGCAGGTGGCGGTGCACTTCAGGTAGTCGACGGTGCAGCCGATCTCGCCGCAGCCCGCGCACGCCGCGGGGGCGCAGCGTAGCTCCTTGCCGCAGATCGTCCCCGGGCAGCACTGCGCGTTGGTCTGACATACTGCACCGCAGCAAACGGGCGGGCGGCACTCCACATCGCGGCAGAAGGTGCGCTCCACCGGCACTTCCTTTGCGAGATCGGGCGGCTCCTGCGCTGCGTCGACGGCCACCTCGACTGCCAGATCGGCGGCGGCGGCAGCGTCGGTGAGCGGCGTCGCGGGTGGGGCCTTGCAACCGATCGCGGCCGCCGCGAGGGCGAAAAACCCGATCAGCGACGCGCGCACAGCGGTCACTCTAGCCTGGATCGACGCGCCCGGATAGCGCCCCCATCGGGGCGGGTGCTTAACAGCGGAGGGGGCCTCTTACTGGCTCTTGCTCGCCACGTAGTCGTAGTCGTAGTCGTAGTCGTAGTCGTCCCGTCCGCAGCGATGGCAATCGAACTTCCTCCCGCAACAAAGTCCTCCTGCCAACCGACCCCCCTGGTCACCCAGGAGGATGCCCCTGCTGGGCTACCAGAAGCTCGACGTCTCTCGCCGCGCCATCGAGTTCCTCGCCCTTGCGTCGCAGATCGCGACGAGCGCCCCCAGGGGGAACTCGTTTCTCACCGAAGAGCTCAACCGTGCGGCGCTCTCCATCCCCTGGAACATCGCCGAGGGAGCGG
>SHYY01000072.1 GCA_009692555.1 Myxococcales bacterium | reverse complement strand
ATGGAGTTGCTGACCCGCATCGTGGAGATGCTCACGCGCATGTGCCGGAGAGGTGATCCCCCGCGCGAGAGTGCCCCTGAATCGACTACGACTACGACTACGACTACGACTACGTGAGCGGAGGGACCCCCTTCTCCGTTAAGCACCCCAACTCCCGGTCTACCTTGACACCCCGCAAGGTCGCTGCTATGGATCCCACTCTTTTTCGCCCGACATCGAGGAGTCAGCCGTGAAGCGCACATTCCAGCCCCACAACAAGCGTCGCAAGCGGACCCATGGGTTCCGCAAGCGCATGCACACCCGCGGCGGTCGCCTGGTGCTCAACGCTCGCCGTCGCAAGGGGCGCAAGAAGCTCACGGTCACGGTGGCCGGGAAGTAGCTGGCCGCTTGGCCAGCGATCGCCCGGGTCTCCTCCGCGACGACGATGGCCGGCTCGCCAGCATCTTTCCCTCCATGCGATCGGATCCGCAAGCGTGCGGAGTACCTCGCGGTCCAGGGACGCGGGCGCAAGCTTCACAGCGACAACTTCCTGGTGTTCGTCCTGCCCGCTCCGGGGGACGGGCCGGGGCGGGCGCGCGTCGGCATCACGGTATCGAAGAAGGTCGGGAACGCGGTCCTGCGGAACCGGCTGAAGCGACTCATGCGCGAGCTGTGGCGGCGGAACAAGGGCTGGTTTCCGACGGCGACCGATCTCGTGTTCGTGCTGAAACGGAGCGCCGAGAAGCTCGACTACCCGGGGGCGGAGCGCGAGATCGGTCGGCTCTGCCGGAGGCACTTCCCGAGGTCTTGAGGCTGCTCCGCGTCGCTGCCGGTTCGCTCCTCCTCGGCCTCATCGCACTCTATCGCCTCGTGCTCGCGCCGCTCCTTGGGGGGCGCTGCCGCTTTGAGCCGAGCTGCTCCCGCTACGCCGAGGAGAGCATCACCCGGAACGGGCCCCTCCGCGGCTCCTTCCAGGCGCTGGTTCGGCTCAGCAAGTGTCACCCCTTCCACCCCGGCGGGTACGATCCGCCGGTGCCCGAGCGGTGATGGAGACGTGATGGAAAAACGGGTCCTCCTCACCATCGCGATCTCGGTCGCGATCCTCGCTGGATGGTTCTTCCTCCAGACCACGTTCTTCCCGGCCCCGCCGCCCCCTCCGCCGGTGGTTCAGGCGCCGCCCGCGCCCGGCAGCGTCGCCCCGGTGGTTCCCGGCGTTCCCGGCGCGCCAGCGACGGCAGCGCCCCCGGCGGCAGCGCCACCAAACCGCCCCGACGAGCAGCGAATCACCGTGCGCCGCCCGGCCGATCCGAAGCAGGAGGGCCTCTTCGAAGCGGTCTTCTCGACTTGGGGCGCAGCTCCGGTCCAGCTCACGCTCCTCACGCCACAGTACAAAGCCCCGCTCGACGGCAAGGATCAGCAGCTCAACCTGGTCCGCAAGGAGGCCGGCGCGCCTCCCTACACGGTGAGCTTCGTCAGCACCGGCCCCGACGCCGAGCGCTCGGACTTCGAGCTGCCCGCCGAGGCCGCCTGGATGCTCCTTTCCCACACCGCGAGCGAGATCGTCTACGCGGTCGACGTCGGCACGGTCCACCTCGAGAAGCGCTGGGATCTGTCCGACTCCGGCTACCGACTCGGCTTCGCCCTCACCGTCGAGAACCGGGGCGCGAAGCCGGTCAACCAGCACCTGATTGTCAGCGTCACCGGCTGGCAGGATCCGGCGATCCAGCTCGGCGGCTTCCTGAGCTTCGGCAAGCGCGAGAACCTCACCGACGGCGAGTGCGACATCGCCGGCAACGTGCACCGCCTCGGGCTCGAGAGCGCGGGCTGCAACGGCGGGCCGTCGCACTTCGGGGCGCCGTTCGCCGAGCCTGGCGACGTGAAGTGGATCGGCATCGGCGAGCAGTTCTTCCTCCTCGCTGCGGCCTTCCCATCCGGACCGGAGGCGCGCGCGTGCACGGTGCACGGCGATCCGAGCGGAAGGATCACCACCCGCGCCGTGTACGCCTCGCGCACCCTCTTGCCCGGGGCCAAGACCGAGTACCCGATGGCGGCCTTCGCCGGGCCGAAGCTGGTCCACACGCTGAAGGAGGTCACCGTCGGGGGTACCGACGCCGGGCTGGGGGACGCGGTCGACTACACCCTGCCCTACCTCGCCCTGCCGATGCTGTGGGTGCTGAAGAAGATCCAGGCGGTGGTGGTCAACTGGGGGCTGGCGATCATCGTCATCACCATCCTCTTGAAAGCGGTCATGTTCTGGCCGACGCAGAAGTCGATGCAGTCGGCCAAGCGGATGGCGAAGCTGAAGCCCGACATCGACCGCTTGAAGGCCAAGCACGGCGACGACAAACAGGCCTTCAACACCGCGCAGATGGAGCTGTTCAAGCAGAAGGGCGTCAACCCGCTCGGCGGGTGCCTGCCGATGCTGCTCCAGATGCCGATCTACATCGCCTTCTACTCGATGCTCTCGAACGCGGTGGAGCTCTACCGCGCCGCGTTCATCGGGCCGATCAACGACATGACCGCGCCCTTCTGGCCGATGGCGGTGGCCACCGGCGCGCTGATGTTCGTCCAGCAGAAGATCTCGCCGACCTCGCCGGACTCGCAGCAGCAGAAGACGATGATGTACATGATGCCGGTCATGTTCATGATGTTCACCCTCTTCTTGCCGTCCGGCTTGACCCTCTATATCCTCACCAACACCCTGCTGACCATGGCGCAGCAGTGGTGGATCAACCGCCACGACCTTCCGCCGCCCAAGAGTGCGAAGGCGCCAAAGGCGGCCAAAGCGTCAAAAACGATAGGAAAATAAGTGATGACGGAACCGGCGGTGGCGAAGCTTCGTGAGCTACTCTCGCGGATGGGGATCGAGGCCGAGGTGTCGGGACGCGAGGAGGTCGACCACATCCTGCTCGACGTCAGCGGCCCTGAGACCGGCCTCGTGATCGGCAAGAAGGGCGCGACCCTCGATGCCATCCAGTACCTCGTCAACAAGATGTTCGGGCACGGTGAGCCGGGCGATCGCAAGCCGATCTACGTCGACGCCGAGGGCTACCGTCAGCGGCGGGCCGAGTCGCTCCAGGAGCTCGCCCAGCAGCTGGCGGCGAAGGCGCGCAAGACGCTGCGTCCGGTGGCGGTCGACCCGATGAGCCCGGCCGATCGCCGGGTGATGCACATGGCGCTGGCCGGGACGCCCGGGCTGACCACGCGCTCCGAAGGCGAGGGCGCGCAGCGGCGTCTGATGATCATCCCCGATCCGCAGTTCGACTTCGGACCGCAGGCCGACGACAACCCCTAGTGTCCCGACACAGAAAAAGCTTGGACAACAACGGCCCGCTCTTGGAGTGCTCGCTCGACGGTGAAGTTCACGGGAAGGGCCTCCGAATTATGCAACGAATTTCGGTGTCGGGACACTCGGAGCCTGTTGGAGTAACCATGCCACTGCGACCGTGCATGCCGGGCATTCCTCGCCACTTACAACAGTTGGCGTCCTCACCCCCTCGGTCGCCCTTCCTACGGGGACGGCTCGGTCAGGGGTTCCGGGCGGGGGCTTGCCCCCAGGATCGATTGGGGCGGGGCTCGAGGCCGGCTCCGGCCTGCGCGGTCTCGCTACGCATCGTTACGCCAACAGGCTCCTAGTCCCCGGGCCCAGGAGACGCTGTGGAGCCGGCTTCGGCGGGCCGATGAGGCTCAGCGACACCATCTGCGCCGTCGCCAGTGGTGTCGGCGGCGGGATCGGCGTGGTGCGGATCTCGGGGCCGCTGGCCGGCGAGATCGTGGCGCGGCTGGTGCGGCCCTGGCCGCCGGCACCCGAGAGCCACCGCCTCTACCACGGCGGCGTCCACGACCCGCTCACCGGCGAGCGGCTGGACGAGGTGCTGGCGTGTGTGATGCGCGCACCGCGATCGTACACCGGTGAGGAGGTCGCAGAGCTTCACGGGCACGGGGGCGCCGCCAATCTGCGCCGCCTGGTCGACGCGGCGGTGCGCGCCGGCGCGCGGGTGGCGGAGCCGGGGGAGTTCACGCGCCGGGCGTTCCTCGCGGGGCGGATCGATCTCAGCCGCGCGGAGGCGGTGGCGGAGGTGATCGCGGCGCGCTCGGAGCGGGCGGTCCGGCTGGCCCAGGCGCAGCTGGCCGGGGGGATCGCGGAGCGCGTGGGCGAGTTTCGGGGGCGCCTGATCGAGCTGATGGCCGAGGTCGAGGGAGGGATGGACTTTCCGGAAGCCGACCTCGACTTCGTGCCCCTCGCGGCGCTGGCGCTGCGGCTCGCTGTGCTGGCGGAGGAGGTGCGCGGGCTGGCTGCCACCCACGCGCAGGGGCGGCTCTGCATGCGCGGGTTCGAGGTCGTTCTGGCGGGCCGGCCGAATGCCGGAAAGTCGAGCCTTCTCAATGCGTTGTGCGGGAATGAGCGGGCCCTGGTGGACGCGGCGCCGGGGACCACCCGGGACTTGGTGGAGGTGGAGCTGGAGATCGCCGGGATGTGGGCGCGGCTATGCGACACCGCCGGGGAGCGCGCCGACGGGGAGGTGAGCGGGGTGGAGCGGCGGGGGATCGAGCTCGGCCGTCAGCGGCGCGCGCAGGCCGACGTGGTGGTGCTGGTGGTCGACGGCGAAGCGGGATTTGGTGAGGTCGAGCGGCAGCTCCTTTGCGAGCGCGCCTTGGTGACGGTGGTGGCCTGGAACAAGGGCGATCTTTCGCCTGCTCCCACGGGACTGCCGGAGGGGACGAGGGCGGTCGTGACCGTGGCCCCCACCGGGCTGGGTATCGGCGATCTGAAGATGGCGATCGGTGCCGCGGCCGGGGATCTCGGGGACGATGGCGGCGCGATTGTCAGCAGTGCCAGGCAGGGGAGGGCGCTGGACGAGGCGGCGGCCGCACTGAGCGCAGCCGGGGCGCTAACGGCCGCAGGCCAGCCGCCGGAGCTCGCGGCGGTCGATCTCCGCGCCGCGCTCGAGCAGCTCGGCCTCATCACCGGAGAGTCGATCAACGAGGCGGTGCTGGACGAGCTGTTCGCGCGCTTCTGCCTTGGCAAGTAGAACGTGCTGCAACGCAGCACCGTGTTGCTGCAACGCAGTAGGATGCTGACTAGGAGCCTGTTGGAGTAAGGCGCCGTAGCGAGGCGGCCGAGACCGAGGCCAGGCGAGGAGCGACGACGCCGGACTGCTTTCTGCAGTCCGAAGGAGGAGCGACGCTGCTCTCCCAGCTTTGCTGCACGTCGGCGATTGCCGACGAAGCATGGCCGCAGGGATCGGCTGCCGCAGTAGGCGCATTACCCCAACAGGCTCCTAGTGTCCCGACACAGAAAAGGCTTGGACAACAACGGTCCGCTCTTGGAGTGCTCGCTCGACGGTGAAGTTCACGGGAAGGGCCTCCGAATTATGCAACGAACTTCGGTGTCGGGACCCTAGATGCAGCGCCAGAGGGCGGCGAGATCAAGATGCTCGCTGGCAGCGCCGCCAAGCACCTCGAGGTCGGGGTCGCCCGGGAGGTGAGGGAGGGTGCCGAACACCGGGACCGAGCCGAGGCTGCCGATCATGGCCGCGTTCGAGTCCTCGTCGGGGCCGCGCCCGGCGGTCAGCTGGTTCAGGATCACGCCGACGACCGGGAGACCGCGCAGGCGCGCGGCTTCGAGCGTGAGGAGGGTGTGGTTGATCGTCCCGAGCGAGGAGCGGGCGACGATCAGGATCGAAGAGGCGAAGCGCGCCGCGAGGTCGGCCATAAGGACCCCGGGGGCAACCGGGACGAGCAGCCCGCCCGCCCCTTCGATGAGCAGGAGATCGGCGTGCGCGGCGAGCGTGGCTGCGGCGCGATCGAGGAGCGCCAGGTCGATCGAGCGCCCGGCGTGGGCAGCGGCGGCGGCCGGGGACGCCGGGAGCCCGAAGCGAATCGGCGAGACCAGGTCGAGGTCCAGCGAGTCGCCGGCGGCGCGGAGAAGGCGGGCGCCATCGGCAGGGAGGAGGCCATCGCGCTCGCTGAGCAAACAGCCGGTCTCGATTGGCTTGAAGGGGGCCACCCGCCGGCCGGCGTTCCGCCACGCGGCGATCAGCCCGCAGGCGACCCGGGTTTTGCCGACGCCCGTATCGGTCCCGGTGACGAATAGCCGGCGAGCGCCAGGAGGGGCGATCACCCCGGGATCTCCGCGCGGAGGGTGGCGATCGCGCCCAGCGCGGCGTCGATGTGGGCATCGGTGTGCGTGGCCATCAGGGCGAAGCGGAGGCGCGACGTCCCCTCCGGCACCGTGGGCGGCCGGATGCCCTGGGCAAAGACGCCGGCGGCGAGGAGCGCTTCCGAGAGGGCCATCGTCTGCCGCGCGCCACCAACGACGATCGGGACGATGTGGGACGGCTCCGCGGGCGTCGGGAGGCCGAGCGCGCGGAGACCGGCCTGGAAGCGGGCGCAGTGGTTCGCCAGCCGGGCGCGGCGATCGGCTCCTTCCGGGCTGGCCGTGAGATCGATCGCCGCGCCAGCGAACGCGGCCACTGGGGAGGGGAGGGCGGTGGTGAAGACGAAGCTGCGTGCCCGCTGCAGGAGGAGCTCGATGAAGGGCCGCGCGCCTGCCACATAGGCCCCGAAGCCCCCCAGCGCCTTGCCCAGGGTTCCCATCTGGAGGTCGACCGGGAGACCCGCGCACAGGCCAATCCCGGCCTCGCCGAGGACTCCCACGGCATGGGCGTCGTCGACCAGGGTGAGTGCGTCGTGCTCCCGGGCGAGCGCGACCAGCTCGGGGAGGGGCGCACGGTCGCCGTCCATCGAGAAGATCGAATCGGTCATCACCAGGCGGCGGCGAAAGGCGTGGCCCACGCGGAGGGCGTCGCGAAGGGCGGTGAGGTCGCGATGGGGAAAGACGTGGATCCGGGCGCGAGACAGCCGGGCGCCATCGATCAGCGAGGCGTGGTTGAGCTGATCGGAGTACACCGCGTCGTCGGGACCGAGGAGGGCAGACAGGATCCCGATATTGGCCTGATACCCCGAGTTGAAGAGAAGGGCTGCGTCCGTGCCCTTCCACTCCGCGATGCGGCTCTCCAGCGCGCGGTGAGGCGCGAGGTTGCCGACGATGAGCCGCGAGGCGCCGGCTCCGAATCCGTCGCTTTCCATCGCCGCGCGGGCGACGGCGCGGAGCGCAGGATGATCGGCGAAGCCAAGGTAGTTGTTGGAGGAAAAGTTGATCACGGGGCGCCCGTCGACGTTCAGCTCGGCGGCCTGGGGTCCGCTGATCTGACGCATGCGGCGACCCAGTCCGCGCGCCTCGAGCGCGGCCAGCTCCTCCTGGATGTGCTCCAGCGGAGTCCGGTCCGGGGGGCTCACGAAGACACCAGCCGGGTTCGTGGAGAGGCGGCCGAGAGCTCCTGTGCGAGGGCGTCCAGCTGGTCCCGGGAGGAGGCTCGGAAGGCCCGCTTGAGGTGGACCATCTGCCTCCAGACCTCGAAGGCGGCGACCTTCGTGCCGCGAAGCGGATACCGGTCGAAGTGCGAGACCACTCGTACGAGATCGTCGTGCCGGCATACGCGAAAATAGCCGGTGGTGCGCGCGGCGGCGGAGCGCACCGCGTAGATGCGGCCGATCCCGCCGAAATAGGCCTGCACGGCCTCGAGGAGCGACAGGTCAGCGGCGGTCAGCTTGACGGCGAAGTAGAGCGCCAGTTGCCGGCCGGAGCGGCTGTAGGTGAAGGTGCCCTCGCCCTCGACGAAGCCGGTGATGTACCAGGGGTCGAGGAGGGCCGTTTCACGTGAAAACGTTTCCACGGAAACAGACTACCCCTCGCCCGTTCCGGCGTCAAGCCCACCGCGCCGGAAGATCGCCAGCGCCCGCGCACCCTCCACCGGCAGCTCGTAGTCGACCCACACCCCAGTCGCGAAGCCACGCGGCGCGGGGAGATGCGGGCGATCGCGCCCCAGCATCGCGATCAGGAGGCCGCCCGGCGCCACTAGCGGCGCGCCGCGCTCCACCCACTCCGCCGGCGCCAGCGTCGCACGCGACACCGCGCACCCGAACGACTGCCCACCCTCCATCTTCTCCAGCCTCCGAGCCTCCACCACCAGGGGCAGCCCCAGCTCCCTTCGCAGCGCCTCCAGGAAGGCCGCCTTCTTCTGGACCGACTCCACCAGCGTCACCTGCAGGTCCGGCCGCGCCACGGCGACCACGACGCCAGGAAATCCCGCCCCCGACCCCACGTCGATCAAGGTCGCCACGCCCGCGAGATGCGGCACCATCGCCAGGCTGTCGAGGAAGTGCTTGGCCACCACCTCCCGCGGCGCGACCACCCGGGTGAGGTTGATCCGCCCATTCCAGCGCGCCAGCAGCTCGAGGTAGCGATCGAGTCGCTCCAACGCGCGACCGTCGAGCGCCACCCCGAGGGCCTCCGCGCCACACCTCAGCACCCGCGATGTTGCCGCATCCATCGCCGGCCAGTATAGTGGCCCCTGTCCTCTCCCAACAGAAAACGAAATGCAGATCCCGGCGCAGCAATTCACCACGCGATTCACCGGACCGACCCGGCTTGACGGCGTCCCGGTGAGAACGTTAACCTTCCGCATCCCCGAGGGGTTGGCGCTTGGCCAAGCAGAGTCTGCTACTCGTCGACAGTGACGCCAAGTCGGTCCGCGTCCTCGAAGTCTCCCTGAAAAAGGCGGGCTTCATCGTCACCGTGGCCGCGAGCGGCCCGGACGCAGTGGAGAAGGTCGAGACCGCGGTCCCGGACCTGATCATCTCCGACACCCGGCTCGCCGGGATCGATGGCTTCGCCCTGTGCCAGAGGCTGAAGCAGACTCCCGACTTCGCCGATATCCCCTTCATCTTCCTGACCGACCAGAAGGACGTCGAGGACAAGATCCGGGGGCTCGAGCTGGGCGTCGAGGACTACCTCACCAAGCCGATCTACATCAAGGAGATCATCACCCGGGTGAAGATCCTCCTCCAGCGCAGGCAGCGCCTCTCCTTCGAGGATCAGCCGATCGGCAGGCCGACCCGCACCAAGTTCGCCGGGCAGCTCACCGACATGGCGGTGGTCGACCTGATCCAGACGATCGAGATCAGCCGCAAGTCGGGGGTGATCCACTTTCGCAACCCCGAGGGGCGTCGCGCGGCGATCTACTTCCGCGGCGGCAAGGTGATCGACGCGGAGCTGGGGCGGCTCACCGGCGAGGAGGCCGTCTACCGGCTGCTGATCTGGACCGACGGCGAGTTCGAGGTCGAGTTCAAGAACGTGCGCCGCCGCGACGTCGTCGAGCTTTCGTCGCAGGGGCTGCTGATGGAGGGGATGCGGCGGGTCGACGAATGGGGCCGCCTGTGCGAGCAGCTCCCCGCGCTCGAGAGCTCGTTCGAGGTCGACTACAAGGAGCTGTCGGAGCGGCTCTCCGAGATCCCCGACGAGATCAACACCATCCTCCGCCTCTTCGATGGCAAGCGCACCCTGATCCAGGTGGTCGACGACTGCGACTTCGGCGACCTGGAAGCTCTCACCGTGATCGCCAAGCTCTACTTCGAAGGGCTGATCTACGATGCTCGCGCCGCTGGCGCCACCGAGGAGGCCGCACCCGTCGCGCTGGACGACTGGCTGGTCGAGCCCCAGGCCAGCGAGCGCGCGCAAGTTGCGGCGGCGGCGATCGAGACCGTCGACGAGCCGACGCTGGAGGAGCGGCTCGCTGCGCCCGCGGGCTGGGGCCATGAAGACCCCGCGGCGGTGCCCCCACGGGCACCCCCGGTTGCCACTGAAGAGCCTACTATTATTCGCTTTCCAGCGCCCATCGCGGCCAGCGCGCGGCAGTCGGTCAAGACGCTCCCCGGGCGTCCCGTGCGGGGTAATAACGCTCAGGCCACGGTCTCCGGCGAGACCCAGGCAGCCACCTCCGCGCCCGAGATGCAGTTCGAGAATGCCGTCGAGGTCGCCCAGGACCTGGGCGTAGGCGACCCGCAGCGCGCCGATCGCAGCAGTCCTGTCGATGCGGGCAGCGCCTTGGAGAACGAGACGCCGCTTCCCGAGAAGGTCCCTGCGGCGGCCCTCCGGCCGCTCGCGCCGCCGCCCATCCCTGAAGACGCCGACGATCCCGAAGAGCTCGACCCGGACGAGATCGAGCGATCACGCCTCGGGAAGTACGCGGTGGTCATCGGGGTGCTCGCTCTCGGGGCGGTCGGGCTGGTGTGGGGCTTCTCCGGTCGACGAGGCGGGCTCGTTCGGGTCTCCGCACCGGTGGTGGTTGCGCTCGACGCCGCGGCGAGTCCGCTTGCGAGCGGCGGGCCTGCGGACGCGGCAACTCCCGTCGCTGCGGCAACCCCCGATCTGCCGGCCTTCGCGCTTGCGCCGGACGCCGGAACGCCTCCCGGGGTGGTGGCTTCCAGGCCCGACGCGGGAACGACCATCGCGACTCCCCCGCCTGAGGCTGGCGAGTACGAGACCCTGCTCAAGGAGGGCAAGGCGCTCCAGGCGCGCGGCAAGGCGGGAAAAGCGCTCAAGGTGCTCGAACAGGCGATTGCGGCCAATCCGACCGGCGATGAAGCGCTGGTGGCGATCGCCAACGCGCACCTCGAGAGCGGCGCGACCGGCAAGGCGGCCACCTTCGCCGACCGGGCCGTCGCCGCCAACCCGCAAAACCCCGAGGCCCACCTCGTCCGCGGCGCGGTGCTCCAGCAGCAGGGCAAGAACGGCGCTGCGCGCGCCGCCTACGAACAGTACCTGAAGGTCGCGCCCCGCGGGGCCTACGCCCGCGAGATCCGACAGATCCTACCGTTGCTGCGCTAGTGTCCTGTCCGAGAAATTCTTTGCAGAATTTCTGAGCCAGAACACTAGCCTCGATCCCGCGGGGCGTGCCGCCCCGCCCCGTCGGCGGAGCCGTCGGGGTCCCCACTCCTGCTTACGGCGGCACTTGCCGCCGGGCCGCAGCCGTGCGCGGCCTGCTTATCCGACGAATTTCCCGGACGGGACGCTAGAACAGGCCGGGAGGGAGCTGCATCCCTCCCGCGAGCTTGCGCATCTCGTCCTGGACCATCTCCTGGGCCTTCGCCAGGGCCTGGTTCACCGCGGCTATCACGAGGTCCTGCAGCATCGTGACATCCTTCGGGTCGACGCACCCCGGCTCGATCTTGAGCGCCCGCAGCTCCATCCCGCCGCTCACGGTGGCGGTGACCATCCCGCCACCGGAGGAGGCCTCCACCGTCAGCAGCTTGGCCTGCTCCTGCGCCTGCATCATCTCCTGCTGGAGGCGCTGCGCCTGCGCAAACAGGTTGCCGAAATCGAGGGCGCCGTCGGGGCCGCCGGGCGGATCAGTCGGATGGGCCATCACTCCACCTCGGGTTCTTTGAAGGTCACGCCGTCGCCGAACTGCTTGGCGATCAGCTTGCGCGCCGGATGATCGATCGCCTCCTGCCGCTTTTTCGCCCGCTCGTCCAGCGCTCGCTGGTCCTCCGCCTCGATCGCCGACGGCTCATGGCCGGTGCCCTCCACGATCTCGACGACCGTGGCGACGCCGAGGAGCTCCTGGATCAGGGGCAGCGCGTCCGGGAGCTTCTCGCGCGCCTGGGTCGCCTCGAATCCGTTCTTGAACGCGACCACCAGCTTCGGTGGCGCGAACGAGACCTCCTTCCCGTGCAGGAGGACCGCGAAGCGATGGCTGCGTGCGAAGAGCTGCTCCGCCAGGGTCTGCCAGCTCGTCGGCCGCTGCGTCGGGGGCGGCGGTGGCGGCGCGCTGCCGGAGAGCGTCGGCGGCCGGGCCAGGGGCCCGCGTGGCGCCACCGGGCGGGGAGCCGGCACCGGCAGCGGCCCCGGTCGCGCCGGGGCCGCGGCGCCCGCTCCCGTCGGTGTCGCGAGCCGCGACTCGAGCTGCTCCAGGCGATCGACCAGCTCACCGACCGGCTCCAGCGGCTCCACGTAGGTCAGCTCGATCAGCCCCACCTCGAACACGAAGCGCGGCAGCGGCGACCGCGCCACCTCCTCGGTGACCCGCGCGAAGCGATCAAACAGCAGCTCGAGGAGCCCCGCCGGCGCCGCCTTGGCCGTCGCCTGGAGATCGGCGAGCTCGTTCTCGGAACCCTCGATCAGAGCGCCGGGATCCGGCACCACCCGCGCCACCACGAGGTTGCGCAGGTGCTCGAGCAGCGCGTGCGAGAGGTGCTTGAAATCGACCGAGCGATCGCACGCCGCACCGACGAGCGCCATCGCGCCGGCGCCATCGCGGGCGAGGATCGCCCTGCCGAGATCGATGATCAGCGAACGATCGGCGACCCCGAGCGCCTCCGCCGCCGCCTGCTCCGAGCACACCGCGCCGCCCTCACCGGCGCCGCCACCGACGGCGAGCACCTGCTCGAGCAGCGAAAGGGCGTCGCGCACCGAGCCGCCCGCCTCGCGCGCGATCACCGCCAGCGCGCCCGGGTCGAAGGCGATCTTCTCGTCGCCGAGCACCTTCGACAGGTGCGCGATGATCCGCCGGCTCGAAACCAGCCGGAAGTCGTAGCGCTGCACGCGCGAGAGGATGGTGATCGGGATCTTGTGCGCCTCGGTCGTGGCGAAGACGAACGCGGCGTGCGGCGGGGGCTCCTCAAGGGTCTTCAGGAGCGCGTTGAACCCGGCCGTCGACACCATGTGCACTTCGTCGATGATGTAGACCTTCTTCTTGCCGCGCACCGGCAGGTAGCGGACGTTCTCGCGCAGCGTACGGATGTCGTCGACCAGGCCGTTCGACGCGCCGTCGATCTCCTGCACATCCACCGAGGTGCCCCCGACGATCTCCAGGCAGGCCTCGCAGGCGTTGCACGGCGTCGCGGTGGGCGCGTTGACGCAGGAGAGGCACTTGGCGAGGATGCGCGCGGCGGTGGTCTTGCCGACCCCGCGGGCACCGCAGAAGAGGAACGCGTGGTGGACGCGCCCCGCGGCGAAGGCGTTCCCGAGGGTGCGGGTGACATGCTCCTGCCCGACCATCTCGGCGAACGTCTGGGGACGGTACTTGCGGGCGAGAACGAGGTACGACATTGACGCCTCGAACAGTACCCCCCTCGGGGCACTGCGGCGGAAAAAAAAAGTGGCTCCGGGCACCCGCGCCGCCGCCTACCGTTGCTCCCTTCCGGGCCTGGCGGGTTTCAGCAGCTTTGCGTCGCCCAGAGCCATAAAACGCCATCTGGGTGGCGTGGAACGCGGACGGCACACTGGCACGGGCTTCGATCCGGCGCCAGCAAAAAGGGCGGAGAGAGAGGGATTCGAACCCTCGGTACCTTGCGATACACACGATTTCCAGTCGTGCCCCTTCGGCCTCTCGGGCATCTCTCCAGTCGAGCAGCTATCAGGGGGGACTGCCGGCGGAGAGGGAGGGATTCGAACCCCCGGTACCCTTGCGGATACACCTGATTTCGAATCAGGCGCAATCGACCAGGCTCTGCCACCTCTCCAGGGTTACTTCGACCGTAAGTTCTTGAAAAACTTCATCAACAAGGCGCTGCACTCCTCCGCGAGCACCCCGCTCGTGACCTGGGCGCGATGGTTCAAGCGCCGGTCGTCGGCGATCCGGTAGAGGGTCCTGACCGCCCCGGCCTTGGGGTTGTCGCACCCGTAAATGACTCGATCGATGCGGGAATTCACGATCGCCCCGGCGCACATCGGGCAGGGCTCCTGGGTGACGTAGAGTGCGCAGTCGATCAGCCGCCACCGTCCGAAGTGGTGGGCCGCCTCGCGGATCGCGATCATCTCCGCGTGAGCCGTCGGGTCTCCGTCGGCCTCGCGCCGGTTGTGGCCGCGTCCGACGATCACGACCTCGTCGAACACCACGATCGCACCGACGGGAACGTCGGCGCTCGCCCGCGCCTTTTGCGCCTCGGCGATCGCCTCGCGCATCCCTTGTTCGTCTTCCATCAGCGCGGCCAAGAGGATTCGAACCTCTGACCCTCGGTTCCGTAGACCGATGCTCTATCCAGCTGAGCTATGGCCGCATCATGCAGCAAACAGTGTGGCGGAGAGAGAGGGATTCGAACCCTCGGTAAGGCTTTTGGCCCTACACTCGCTTAGCAAGCGAGCACCTTCGGCCTCTCGGTCATCTCCCCTCTCACGGTCCGGATGGACCTCCTGTGCTGCGTCCGTCGTTCCACTATTCGATTTTCAACCTTCGGTAGCGGAGGAGGAGGGATTCGAACCCCCGGCATCTTGCGATGCGGCGGTTTTCAAGACCGCTGCCTTCAACCGCTCGGCCACTCCTCCCCGTTGCGAGGAACGGGGCAGATCCATAGCGCCTCCTCCGGGCGTTGTAAAGCGAAAATCCGCGCGACGACCGAGCCAGAGTGTGCTGTTGAGATGGTAACGCACCCCACCGCGTGATACCATCCGGCCCTTCGCCCGACCTGGGTTCGCGATGATGACCGTCAACTGCGAGAAATGCGGCGGCAAGCTGGAGGTGGACGAGCGCCAGCTTCCGGCCCCTGGAAAGCTGGTCAAGTGTCCCTCGTGCGCGAGTTCGTTCATCGCGCGCCCACCGACGGCGGGCAAGCCGGGCAACCAGGGGCCGCTCGACTTCGGGGGAGACGATCGAATCACCCCCGACGCGCCACTCCCGGGGTCACGCCCCGGCATCCTCGGCCCCGGCGAGCCGCTCCCGAGAGGGCTCTCGCCGCTCCCTCTGCGGACGATGCACGGAATTTCCGACGGAGCCTTCTTCCCCGGAGGGGCTCCGCCGGGCCAGCGGATCGCGCCCCTCCAGCCTCAGGCGCGCGATCCGCGGGCGGAGGGTGCCAGCGATAGCAGCCTTCCGCCCCTGCCGCCGCTGCCTCTGCCTGCTCCTCCCGCGCCGCCGCCCCCGGCTCCGCGCTCCACCATGCCCTTCACGGCGTCGATGATCCCCGACCTTGGGCAATTCGCGGCCGATCCGCCCCCTCGATCGACCCTCATGCGACCGCCCCTCACGCCGCCCGAGGCGCTCCG
The DNA here is from genome assembly GCA_009692555.1 of Myxococcales bacterium. Classification (GTDB taxonomy): domain Bacteria; phylum Myxococcota_A; class Polyangia; order Palsa-1104; family SHYY01; genus SHYY01. The sequence goes on along the minus strand of SHYY01000072.1, from coordinate 12,619 downwards.
GCCGAGCGAGTCGAGCCGGCCGCGACCGCCACCCGTGGCGCCGCGCACGACCATGGCGTTCACCGGGATGGCCGGCCTCTCCGACGAGGGCGCCGAGCAGGACGAGGAGGCCGATCTGCTGGCGCCCAGGCGCACCAGCCCCGGGGCTGGTGTCGCGGTCCATCCCCGGGCCGAGGTGAGCGACCTTCCGGCCCCCAAGCGGCCTGCGCAGGTGCGCCACGAGGTGCTCGATCTGCCGGCGCCGAAGGGCAAGGCCGCCGCCCGGCCGGTTCAACCTTCATTTGCGGCGCGCGGACCGCTCCCCGTCGAGCCCGACCTGATCACGCCGACGACTTCGCTGCCCCGCGGCGCGCCGGGCGAAGGCCTCCCGCCGCTGTCACTCGACCTGCCTGCCCGCTCCCACGCCGACGAGATCGACCTTCCGACGCCGGTCGGCCCGATGCGTGGCGCCCAGGAGGCGCGGAGCCCGCTCGGGGTGCCCGGGCTGCGCGGGGAGGAACCCGATCTTCTCGCTCCCGTCAGGCGATCGCGCGAATCGCCGTCGCGGTCTTCGTTCGCCGCCGTCGCCGAGCCCGAGCTGCTGGCCGTGTCCGGGGCCCCCCTCCCGCCGCCGCCTGTATCCCGGTTCATGACCCCGGGAATCGAGCGCGATCTCTTCACTCCGCCTGGCGGGAGTCTGCTGCCGCTGCCGCCTCCGCCTCCGCCCTCTCCGAGGGGCGAGGGGCCGCGCTACGACGACGAGGCTGCAGTTCCGATTGCGTCTCCAGCGCTCGGCCTCGAGCCACCGGGACGTGAGGACGCCCTGCGATCCCAGCCTCCGGACCCGTATTTCCCGCTGCCAGGCGACTTCGATGCTGCCGGTAGTGCAGGCCTGAGCTTTGGTGCCGGCGGGGCTGCGGACGCACGCTTCAACCTGCCTTCGCTCCCGGGGTTTGCGCCGCAACGAGGCGCCCCCGAACAGGAGGCCGCGCTCCTCCGCGACCTGACTCCGCTTCCGATGCCCTCCCCGCTGGCCTATCCGCCGCTCTTCGAGGAGCCGCTGCAGCCGCCCCCACCGCGCCGCGAGCCCGCGTCTTCATCGCCTTCGCTGCCGTCGGTGATGGTGCCCCAGGAGATGCCGTCCGAGGTCGTGCTTCCTGACGAGTCGGTGGACGTCGACCTCAAGGATCTCCCCGTGGTTCCCGCCGACGCAGTCGGGGCGCCCGGGGCAAAAAAAGGGCCCCGCCGAGCGCGCTCCCGCCTGCGCCTCGGGCGCGTGGTGATCCTCGGCGGCGCGGTGGTGGTGCTCATCGCCCTCGTCGGTGGCTGGCTGGCTCTGTTCACCAACATCTTCAATGGCCGCGGCTGGAAGGACAGCAAGGCCCTTGCGGAGGCGCACCAGCTTCTCGGAGTGGGCGACGTCGCGTCGTACCGAAAAGTCGCAGGCCAGATGGGCGGCGCCGCCGATGAGAACCCGGAGGATCGGATCGCCCGCGCCATCGAGATCCAGGCACGCTGTGCGCTTGCGCTCGCCGGCATCGCGGCGGAGGGCAAGATCGCGGAGTCACGGCTCGCCGATCTCGGTGATCTGTCGCCCGAGGATCCGGACGACGTGGCGAAGGCCCGGGCGCTGGGCGCGCTGGTGGCGGGCAAACCCGCGGAGGCCGAACAGCAGCTCCTGCGGCTGCTGACGCGCAGCTCGAGCGACGCGAACGCCCACACTTACCTGGGCTGGGTCCACCTCGAGGGTGGTCGCTTCGCTGAGGCTGAAAAAGATTTTGTTCTGGCGGTCAGCGAGCAGCCGAGCCACGCCGCGGCCCAGTTCGGGCTCGCCCGCTCCCTCGAATGGCAGGGCAAGATCCCCGCGGCGATCGACGCCTACCAGAAGGCGGTGAAGCTCGACCCGCAGCGCCTTGCCTCCGTGGTCGCCGTCGAGCGTCTGAAGCCTCTCGACCTGCTGCTCTCGGAGAAGCGGGTGCAGGAGCAGTTGGCGAAGCTCGGGCCGGTTTCCGGGCCGCTCGAGATCGCGGAGGCCTGGACCCTTCTCGGCGTGCGCGCGCAGGTGGCGGGCCGCAACGGGGAGGCGGAGGATCGCTTCAAGAAGGCGCTGGCCCTCGATCCGGCGTCGGTGCATGCCAAGGTCGGCCTCAGTCGGATGCTGAGCGATGGCGATCGGGCCGCCAGGGCGGTCCCGTTCCTCGAGGCGGCGCTGAAGAAGGCGCCGCAGGACCTGGACGCCCTCTACGGCATGGTGCAGGCGCAGCTCCTCGTCCAGCGCCCGGACCAGGCCGAGGTCCACCTGAAGAACGCCTTCGCGCTCGCCCCGAAGGACGCTCGCACCGCCTACTGGCAGGGGCGCCTCGAGGAGGCGAAGGGCGGGCCGGGCGCGGAGGAGCGCAGCGCGGCGCGCTACAAGGAAGCGATCGCCGCCGATCCCCGCTTCATCGACGCCTATGTCACGCTCTCGAACCTACACCGCAAGACCAACCCCGCCGAGGCCCGCATCACGCTCGCCAAGGCGGAGGAGATCGCCGCGGCCGATCCGCCGCTCCGCAACAAGCTTGGCGAGGTCTACCTCGCGCTCGGTGATGCGTCGCGAGCCGAGAGCTACTTCCGCAACGTGATGGAGAAGGCGCCGACGTTCTACAAGGCACGCATGAACCTCTCGGCGGCGCTCGAGGCGCAGGACCATCTTGACGAGGCCGACGCCACCCTGGTCGAGCTGGAGAAGGTGCAGAAGGGCTACCCGGGGCTGGCCGAGCGGCACGCCGGGCTCACCGTAAAGCGCCAGCACCTCGAAGACGCGGCGAAGCTCTACGATCAGGCGATCGCGGAGGGCCAGCCGCGGGCCTCGCTGCTGGTCGCCGCCGCCCTGGTGAACTTCAAGCTGAAGATCATGGACAAGGCGAAGCGCGAGTTCGAGGAAGCGGTGGTCGACGATCCGCGGTCTGCGGACGCGCACCTCGGGCTGGCACTGATCGCGCTCGTGGGTGGTCACGGCGAGGAGGCGACCTACGAGTCGCGGCGCTCGCTCTCCAGCGTCGATTCGGTCGAGGCACACCTCGCGGCCGGCGAGGCGGCCGAGATGCTCGGCCGGGGCGACGTGGCGCGGGACGAGTTCACCGTCGCCGCCAAGGGCGCCACCGAGTTCGAGGCGCGCATGGGCCTCGCGCGGCTGCTGGTGAAGAGCGGCGCGGTGCAGGATGCCCTGCTCGAGCTCGAGCGGGTCACCAAGCTCGATCCGTCGCGGGCCGAGCCACTGCTGCTCACGGGCGATTGCTACGAGGAGCTCTCGGAGCTCGGGCTGGCGCAGAAGGCGTACGAGAACGCGGTCCGGCGCGACCTGAAGAACGGTGAGGCGGCGTTCAAGCTCGGGCGCAACCTGAAGGACGCGGGCAAGCGCGGGATCGCCGCGGAGCTGCTCGAGCGGGCAGTCAAGCTCGGCGGCGACGCGACGCCCTATGCCCCGGAGGCGATCCTGCTCGCGGGCGACGCCCGCCGCGATGGGAAACAGCTCGATCTTGCACTGCGTAACTACAGGAAATATATGGAACTTTCACAAAAACACCTGCCCGAGCGCAAGGACGTCGAGCTGCTCATCAAGGCGATGGAGAAGCGCCGATGACGCTCGAGGAGCGACTTCGCCGCTACCGTCGCACCTGGACGATGGCGGCCGCGGGGGCGCGCGTGTTCCGCCAGACCGGCCTGCTCGCCGCCGTCTCTCCCATCGCTGGCGCGAAGTTCGTGCGGCGGGTTCGCAAGACCGGCTCGAAGGGGCCCTACGCGGTGCTGCACCTGCACGCGCTGAACGATCCTCTGCGCCCGGCGGTGGTCTCGGGCGAGGTCCGGCTCACCTACGGAGAGCTCGACGCGCGCACCAACCGACTCGCCCATGGCCTCCACGGCCTCGGCGTGGGACCGGGCGATCGCGTCGGCGCGCTGCTCCGCAACGGCAACGAGCACCTCGAGCTGACCGCCGCGCTCGGACACCTCAGCGCCACCGCGGTGCAGATCGGCTACCGCCTGAAGCCGAAGGAGGTGGCCTACATCCTCGAGAACTCGGGGGCGCGGGCGCTGGTGTTCCACTCCGCCTACGCGCCGCTCGTCGAGGAGGCGCTCGCCGAGCTCAAGGGCGGCCCCGCCGGCCTGCGCCGCGAGGCCTGCATCGCTGCCTCCGGGCCACCTCCGCAAGGTGGGGGTCCGCTGCCCCGCGCGCCCGGCTTCATGAGCTACGAGGAGCTCCTCCGCGGCGGCGATCCCGACGAGCCCCCGCAGGTCCGCGGCAACGGCGGCGGACTGATGGTCTACACCTCCGGCACCACCGGCCGCTCGAAGGGCGCCAACCGCGACTTCGGACGCTCGGGGCTGGAGCCGGTGATCCACTTCATCGCGGAGCTTCCCCTCCGTCACGACGATCGCCACCTTTGCATCTGCCCGCTCTACCACTCGGCGGCGCCCGCCTTCGTCGCGCTCACGCTGTTCGCCGGGGGCTGCGTGGTGATCGTCGATCACTTCGATCCACCGTCGGTGCTGCGCACCATGGAGCGCGAGCGGATCACCTCGTCCCTGATGGTCCCGACGATGTACAACCGGCTGGTTGAGCTCGGGCTGCCGGCGATCCGGAAATACGATCTCTCGCATCTGCGCTGGCTGATGTCGGGCGCCGCGCCGCTGCCGACCGAGCTCGCGCGCCGGATCGAGGAAGCCTTCGGGCCGATCCTCTACAACTTCTACGGGGCCACCGAGACCGGCCTGGTGACGCTCGCCAAACCCGGCGAGCACACCGTGCGGCCGGGCACGATCGGGAAGCTGATCGGCGGAAATCAAGTGCGCTTCCTCGACGACCAGGGGCACGACGTCCCCGAGGGCGAGGTGGGCGAGCTGTACGTGAAGAACGCGATGCTGGTCGGCGGCTACCACGGCAACGACGAGGCCACCCGCGCCGCCCAGCGCGACGGCTACTTCTCCGTCGGTGACCTCGCCCGCCGCGACAGCGACGGCTACTACTACCTCGCCGATCGCAAGCACGACATGGTGATCTCCGGCGGGGTCAACATCTACCCGTTCGAGATCGAGCAGCGGCTGCACCAGCACCCGGCGGTCTCCGAGGTGGCGGTGGCGGGCGTGCCCGATCCGGAGTGGGGCGAGTCGCTGGTGGCGTTCGTGGTGCTCCGGGAAGGGGCGACCGCGACGGTGGCGGAGCTGCAGGCGTTCGTCACCGCCGAGCTGGCCGACTACAAGCGGCCGCGGCGGGTGATCTTCCTCGACGCGCTGCCCCGCACGCCGACCGGCAAGGTGCTGAAGCGCGAGCTTCGGGCCAGCCTCGTCGCGGCGCCCGGTTCCGGAACGCCTGGTTGATGCGCCTCCTTCTCGCCGTGGCGCTCCTGGCGTCGGGGCCGGCGCGCGCTGAAGACGCCCCCTCACGTCGTACCCCCGAGCGCGCGATTGATCGGCTCGGCGACGGCGCGGCGCTCTACGCCCTCCTGCGCCCCGTGGCGGCGGCGACGGTGTTGCAGCGCCTTGGGGCCGACAAGAGCAGCGAGCTGGGATCGTTCAAGCAGCGCTTCGGCGTCGACCTGCTCGACCCGGGGCTGCTCGTCCCGACCGGTCTCGATCCGGCCGCGCCCGTCGCCGCGGCGCTCTTCGAGCCGGTCGCCAGGAGCGCGTTCTTCCATCACCGGGTGGTCGCCACGCTGGCCGATCCGGCGCGCTTCGAGCTGTTCTTCTCCGGCGTCGCCAGCGGGCAAAAGGACCCGCCGATCCTGACCTACGCCCCCGAGAGCCCGGAAGCGCGCGCCGGGATCCGCGCCTCGATGACGCTCCCCGAGGGTGGCGTGGCGATCTTGCGCGTCGCGGGTGAGCACCTGATCGTCGACGCGACGACGCCGTGGGAGGGCAAGGGGCCGAGCGCGCTGGAGCTGGCGCGCAGCTTCCCCCTCACCGCGCGGGCAACGTTCTCCGCCGGCGCGCAGCGGGGCGCCCGCCGGCTGCTCGCTGCCGACGCTGCCGCGGCGGTCTACGTCGATGGGCGGCGCCTCTCCGCGCTGATGGTACCGCTCGCGCTCTCCGAGATTCGCTTCGGCCGCGACCAGACCGTCGCCGACATGAAGCGCCGCCGCGCCGCCGCTCGCAAAGCGGCCGACCGCTGCGCCTCCGAGTGGTCGCGCGTGCCGTCGGTGTTCGATGATCTCGCGGTGAGCCTCACCGTCGATGCGAAGGGCCTCGCGCTTCGCCTCGGCTTCGGCACCGTCGATTCCGCGCACGCACCGCTCAAGCTCGCGCTCGGCGACGATGCGCCGCTCGATATCGACGCGCTGTCCCGCGAAGCGACCGGCTCGCTCTCGCTCCGCCTGACCTCACTCGCGCCGTTCCAGGCCCTGAAGCGCGGCGGGCCGCTCGCCGTCACGCCGCCCGGGGTGGATGCTGCTTTCTCGTCGGTGGGCCGGTGCGGAACGCTGGCCTTCGGGCAGGTGCTGGTGCGCCACTGGCCGCAGCTGATCGGCCTGCTGCTCGATCAGGCGAGCCGGGGCAGCCCCACCCAGGTCGCAATCAGCACCGCGGTGCTCGGTCGCCTGCGCAACGTCCACGGGCTGGCGCGGGAGATCCAGCCGGGCGGCGCCACCCGCTACGCCCTCGCCGCCACCTTCGAGCCCGAGGTGCGCCCGGCGATCGAGCTGGTGTTCACGTCCGCCGGACCACCGACGAAGCTCACCTTCGGCGATCGCAAGGCGGTCGCGTGGCCGCTCTCCGCCCTCGGCGGTCTGTCCGGCACCCTGGCGCTCGAAGAGCTGCCCTCGGGGAAGCTGCTGCTCGTCGCTGCCGACTCCTCCGAGACGCTCGCCTGGGTCTACCGTCCAAAGGCGCCCCTGCCGCTCGCGACGCCGCCCGTGCTCTCGCTCCACCTCGACGGCTTGAAGCTGGCCGCGCTCGCCGGCCTCTTCAACCTGAGCCGCGCGTCGAGCCCGCTCATCGACCTCGTCGGCCGCGCGGGGGCGATCGACGGCGACGTCACCGACGAGCCCGGGCTCCTGCTCCTCACCCTCCGCGCGCCCCTGACCCTGAAATGAACGCCGGCAAGGTTCTCGGCACCGCCGGTCACATCGATCACGGCAAGACCGCGCTCGTCCGTGCGCTGACGGGGATCGACACCGATCGCCTGAAGGAGGAGAAGGAGCGCGGGATCACCATCGAGCTCGGCTTCGCCAGCCTCGATCTCTCCGCCGAGGGGATCGCGGAGCGGGTCGGGGTGGTCGATGTGCCGGGCCACGAGCGCTTCGTGAAGACGATGGTCGCCGGCGCGGTCGGGATCGACGCGGTGGTGCTGGTGGTCGCCGCCGACGAGGGGGTGATGCCGCAGACCCGCGAGCACCTCGATATCTGCCGGCTGCTCGATCTGCGGCGCGGAGTGGTGGCGCTGACCAAGTGCGATCTCGCGCCCGGAGATCTCCTGGAGCTGGCGCTCGACGATGTCCGCTCGGCGCTGCGCGGCACCTTCCTGGAGGAGGCGGCGATCGTGCCCTGCTCGTCGGTGACCGGGGAGGGGCTGCCGGAGCTGCGGCGTGCGCTGGCGACGGCGCTGGCGGAGGCGCCGGCGAAAGATCCCGAGGGACTCCTTCGCCTCCCGCTCGATCGCGTGTTCTCGATGAAGGGGTTCGGCACGGTGGTCACCGGCACGCTGTGGGCGGGGCGGCTGAAGATCGGCGACGAGGTGGTGGCGCTCCCCGGCGGCACTCCGGGGAAGGTGCGCGGGGTGCAGGTTCATGGCGCCACCGTCGACGAGGCGCACGCCGGGCAGCGCACCGCCTGCAATCTCGCGGTGGCGCGCGAATCGCTCCTCCGCGGCGAGACGCTGTGCCACGCCGGCACGTTCGTCGCCGGCAAGCTGCTCGATGTGCGGCTGCGCTACCTCGCCACCTCGCGCGGTCCGCTCAAGCGACGCGCGCGGGTGCTGTTCCACGCCGGCACCGCCCAGACCCTGGCGTCGGTGGCGCTGCTCGACAAGGGGGAGATCGAGCCGGGCGGCGAGGCGCTGGCGCAGCTCCACCTCGATCAGCCGCTGTGCATCCTGCCGGGCGATCGCTTCATCCTCCGCGGGTTCGCGCTGCAGAAGGAGCACCGCACCACGCTCGGCGGCGGGGCCGTCCTGCGCGTGCTCGGGCCGCGCCACCGTCGCGGTACGCCCGAGGTGATCGAGGCGCTGAAGGCGGCCGAGAAGGGCGCCAAGAGCGCGGTGGATCGCGTGGCGCTGGAGGTGGCCTGGGCGGGCGTGCAGGGGATCGCGCGGGGCGATCTGCAGATGCGCGTGCCGTCGACGCCGCGCGAGACCGAAGCGGCGCTGACCAGGCTCCTCGGCGCCCGCACCGTGATCCGCTACGATCGCGAGAAGGGCGCACTGGTGCACCAGGACGCGCTCGCCCTGCTGCGGGCGCAGGTGCTGGCATCCGTCGACGCCTTCCATGCCGCCGAGCCCTTGAAGCCAGGAGTGGGCCGCGAGGAGCTGCGCTCGAAGCTGCCGCCGCAGGTGAGTCCGCGCCTGTTTCACCTGGTGGTCGAGTCGCTGACCTCGGAGCGCGCGCTTACCACCGACAAGGACATCGTGCGCCGCCCCGGCCACGATGTTGCTGCATCGCAGCAAGCCAAGGGCCTGGCTCCGCTCGCCGAGCGGGTGTCCGCGCTCTACCGCGATTCCGGACTCGCGCCGCCGCGCCCCGCCGAGGTGGTCGCGTCGCTCCAGGCCGACGAGAAGGGCGTCCGCGAGGCGATCGAGCTGCTCACCCGCGGCGGCACGCTGGTGCGCGTCCAGGACCTCCACTTCGCCCGCGTCGCGCTCGACGGGCTGCGCGTGCGCCTGGTGGCGTACCTGAACGAGCATGGGCAGATCACCGCCCAGGAGTGGAAGGAGCTGGTCGGTCAGACCCGCAAGTTCACCATCCCGCTTGCGGAGTTCTTCGACGGCGAGAAGCTCACGCTGCGGGTGGGCGAGACCCGCAAGCTCCGCAAGTAGCTCCGGGTGCAGAAGTTGTCCCGGCCGCTGCTTTATTCAGGCCGGTAGGCTCACCCGGTGGAACGGGTGGTCTCCTCACCGTCCCTCCTTCCTCGATGGAAGGCAACTTCGATGAGCGACATGGTATCGCAGCAACGGCTTCGCGTTCCCCGGATGCCGCCGAGGAACACCTTCCCGCTGTTCCGCGAGGGAGTCATCAACAGCTTGTGACCATACTTTCGCAGGGTCGCGCCGAGGAAGTCAAAGCCGGTCTTGATATCGGTGACCCGGGACTTCTCCGAGGAGAGTTCCAGGCCACGCTCGGCGAGGAAGGCTTTGATGGCCGGAATGATCTTCCCGTGGAGCTACTCGGGCGATCGAGCCGTGACGAGAAAGTCATCCGCGTAACGCACCACGTTGACCAGCGATCGGCGGGGGACCGCCTCACGGGCCACGCGCTCCAGGCCATCCAAGGTGAGGTTGGCGAGGACGGGAGAGATGATTCCTCCCTGGGGCGCGCCCTGTTCGGTCGGATACAAGACCTTGTCACATGTGTTTACCGTACTCACTGCCTGGCCGTCACCCGGATGTGGTCTCCAGGAGGGAGCGTCACTCGCGATCGTCTCCCCGCCCGTCGGACGGGCTTCCGTACGTTCTCCCGGCCGCTCTTTATTCAGGCCGGTAGGCTCACCCGGTGGACCGGCTGGTCTCCTCACCGTCCCTCCTTTCTCGATGGAAGACAGCTTCGATAAGCGACATCGTGTCGCAGCAACGGCTTCGCGATAAGCGGCCCGCCCCGCGCACACTTGCGTGTCAATTGCGGACCTCGAGGGCGGGTGTCTACACAACTCCCCTTCAACTTCGACCACGCCTGGCCGGGCCAACAGCAATGCCCTGCGGTATCCGCGGTGGTGGTCCGTCCACCTTCGCACACCGTTGCATCTCGTGAGTTGCGCTTGCTTCGAGTGGCGCCTTCGTCGCCGCCAGAGCGAGCCGAGGGAAGAATGGCAGCGACCACCACGAGGGCGGGAAGAAGCAGTCGGGTGCGCTCACGTTTCATGGCATCCTCGCGCAGCCGGAGGGTCGGGTCGGCCGGAGCCGCTCGTGTGCCGCTCGGCCTTGACAGTAGATGTCAGCGCTGACATACTCTCCGCATTGTGAGCCCACAGGACAAACCGCTGGTGTGGATGCACGGTGAGGTCAAGAGCCCGCCGTTCTCCCTGCCCGCTCGGCTCGAAGCTGGGTACCTGCTTCGGCGCTTGCAGCGCGGGGAGAGCCTGACCATGCCGCACTCCCGGCCGATGCCGAGCATCGGAGCACGGTGCCATGAACCGAGGGTCATGGACGCCGGGGCGACATGGCGCCTCGCGCCTAATATATCGGGCTGATGACGACGCGATCGTCATCGTCGAAGTGTTCCAGAAGAAGACGCAGACCACTCCCCCGGCAATCATCGAAATCTGCCGGAAGAGGCTGAAGGAGTACGACCATGCGTGAGGAGAAGAAGCGGCACCTTGCCGCCCGAGGTTGGCGAGCCGGGTCGACGAAGGAGTTCCTCGGCCTGTCGGACAGTGAAGAGGCATACATTGAAATCCGATCGCGCCTTGCGGACGGGCTCCGGGAACACCGGTTGCGCCGAGGCATCACACAGGTCGAGCTCGCGAAGGCCGTGCAGTCGAGCCAGTCGCGAATCGCCAAGATGGAGGCTGGCGACCCGACAGTATCGATTGACCTGCTCGTGCGGACGCTCCTTGCCCTGGGGACGTCTAATCGGGATCTCGCGGAGATCATTTCGGGCCTTCCCGGTACCCGCGCAGCCTGATCGCACGAGGAGGACCAGCCACGATCGGAGCAAGCTCGACGCCATCCGCCTCTGCCGAACGGCTTCGCGTTCTGCGGCCCGCCACGCCGACACTCGAGTTGCACTGGCGCGCCTCGGGGGCGGGTCCGCAGCAACGCGTTGTTCGTCCGCCGCGCCGCCAATTGCAGCCCTACACGCGGTTCAGGGGAAACATCCGAGACGCACGGAAGACAGTCGCTACTTCGACGCAATCGCTGCGATACCGGTAGACCACCCGGAAAACGTCCACGATGACCTCCCGGATTTCGGGATCCGCAAGCTCCGGAACGACTCGACCCATCTGCGGGAACGCCGGCAAGCGCTCGATGGCCGCCACAATTCGCTCCATAACGAGTTGTGCATAGTGCTGCGAATCGCGAGAGATGAACGCCCTGATCGCCTCCAAGTCCTCGACAGCCTGTGGCGACCACCGGAGGCGGGTCACCGCTGTAGCCGCCGCTTGACCTCGTCGTGATCGATGCCCTCACCAGCGTCGAGCTGGGCGAGGCCCTTCTCGACCTTGCTGAGGAAGCAGAGACGCTCGATCGCATCCTCGATGGTGGCGTCGTCGGGCAGGCTGTCGAGGGCGTCGAGGATCTCGCGCTTCCGTGGTTGCGTGGCCATGTCGCTATCGTAGCACCATCGGACTGTGCTGGCAGCGGGCAGTCTCTGGCTGCCGGCCGCACGGCTCCGCGTTCTGCGGCCCGCCCCGGGGACAATTGCGTTCCAATTGCGCACCTCGGGGGCGGGTGTCGCGGTAGGAACACCCGTTGCCGGATGGCCCCCGCACAGATCCCAACATGCAGATTTCCCGCATTGGGCTCTTCCCTCAGGTCTTGACGCGCAGCCCCTGCGCGGGATGGGGGTGATGGATTTGCGGGGCAGGAAGGAACCGGGCATTGAGTCCCGCGAGTCGCGCCCAGGAGCAGCGCGTTCGCTGGCTCCGACGACGCAACACGCGCCGCCAGACGATCCCCAATTCCCAGCGCAAGCTTTGGAGCGCTTGGTAGTTTCCGGGTACGCCAAAGTATCTGTCGTGCCCGGTGACGACTGACCGCAACCAGCAGCCCACCTCTTCCACTCGGTCGTGCATTCGTCGGTGCAACTCCGCCTTCAGCTCCGCCAGCTTCGAGTGCAGCCGCTTGCGCGCCGTGCGTCGCCATACCGTGAAGCCTCCCTTGCTCGTGCGCCCTCAATAGTGCGTGAACCCCAGGAAGTCGAATGGTTCGGGCTTCCCGGCCCCGCGTTCCCTCCGACTCCGGACGGCGAACCGTCCGAACTCGATGAGCCGCGTCTTCTCTTCGTGCAGCGCCAGGCTGAACCGATCCAGGCCACCCTCAGCTCACGCTGAAACCGCTCCGCATCGCTTCGATACTGGGTCCGTGTTGCGCCAAGGGGAGGTGCGAGATCCGGCTGAGCCGCGACCCGCATGTCACCACCCGCGATGTTGCCGGCGTCTTCGACGGGTGGTTGATAGAAGCCGCCTCCACCACTTGCGCCGCCGCAGCCGAGGAGCGCGGAAAAGGTGAGGGCTACGGGGGTCGTCTTCCGTGCTTCTGGGGATTCATGAAGTTCCTCGCTGTGAGGATGTGGGCCCCCGTCGGGCCAACGGCTCCGCGTTCTGCGGCCCGCCACGGGGACACTTGCGTTGCCATCGCGCACCTCGGTGGCGGGTGTCGCGGTAGGGACGCCCGTTACCGGGCGCCCCCCGCACGGATCCCGGCGTGCAGAATTCCCGCACCGGGCTCTTCCCTTGGGTCATGACGCGACCGGCTCGGGCGCCGGGAAACTTCCCCCAGCCTTCCGCCCGTTCACGT
>SHYY01000071.1 GCA_009692555.1 Myxococcales bacterium | reverse complement strand
ATGCCTTTGCGGTCCTGCAACTCGCCTTGGAAGACACTCGGCGACAGGCCATGGAGCTGCTGACCCGCATCGTGGAGATGCTCACGCGCTTGTGCCGGAGAGGTGATCCCCCGCGCGAGAGTGCCCCTGAATCGACTACGACTACGACTCCGACTACGACTACGTGAGCGGAGGGACCCTTTTCTTCGTGAAGCACCCCCCGGCGGTCGCGCTTGCTTGACATCGCCGTCGCTATCTCATAGGTTCGCGGCCGTTCGATGCCGCTCGCGTTCTCCGACAGTACGCTGAAGCAGATCGCCGATCTCCGCGCGCGCTATCCCGACGCGCAAGCCGCCTGCATGCCGGTGCTGCACCTCGCGCAGGACGAGTTCGGCCACCTCGGTGATGACGCGATCCACCTGGTCGCCGAGACGCTCGACCTGCCCGACGCGCACGTCTACGGCGTGGTCACCTTCTACACGATGTTCCGCCGCGAGCCGTCGGGGAAGAACGTGCTGCGCGTCTGCACCAACGTGTCGTGCATGATCACCGGCGGCTACGACGTGCTGGCGCGGGTCTGCAAGCGCCTCGGGATCCAGCCCGGCCAAAAGACCGCCGACGGCCTCTTCTCGCTGGTCGAGGAGGAGTGCCTCGCCGCCTGCGCCGATGCGCCAGCGACGGTGTGCGGCCAGAAATACTACCTCCGCCTCGACACGCCGGCCAAGGTGGACGCGATGCTCGACGAGCTGGCCAGGGTGCCAGAGCAGGAGCGCGTGGCGCCGTTCTGGAAGGCGGGCTGATGCCGGTCTCGCGCGGCGACATGCCGAAGATCGTCACGCGCAGCTTCGGCGTCGACGGCTCCAACACCATCGAGGGCGCGACCGCGCGCGGCGCCTACTCGCGCGTCGACAAGGCGCTGGCGATGACCCCCGCCGCGGTCACCGACGAGGTCAAGAAGTCGAACCTGCGCGGGCGCGGTGGCGCGGGCTTCCCCACCGGCCTCAAGTGGACCTTCATCCCGAAGGGCTCGTCGACGGTCTACCTCGTCATCAACGCCGATGAGTCGGAGCCGGGGACGTGCAAGGACCGCGAGATCCTGTTCTGGGATCCGCACCTCCTGATCGAAGGAATCCTTCTCGCCAGCTACGCGCTCGGCTGCCACCACGCCTACATCTACATCCGCGGCGAGATGATGCGCGAGCATCAGGTCCTGGCGCGCGCCGTCGCTGACGCCTACGCCAAGGGCTGGCTCGGCCGCGATCGCCCGTGCGCCGGCGGGACCTTCAAGATCGATGTCACCGTCCACCGCGGCGCGGGCGCCTACATCTGCGGCGAGGAGACGGCGCTTCTCAACAGCCTCGAGGGACAGCGCGGATGGCCGCGCCTGAAACCTCCTTTCCCGGCGGTGAAGGGCGTGTGGGGCAAGCCGACCATCGTCAACAACGTCGAGACCATCGCCAACCTGCCGGCGATCATCGAGCACGGCGGCGAGTGGTTCGCCGGCCTCGGGACGCCCCGTTCCGGCGGCACGCGGATCCTGTGCGTGTCGGGCCACGTCGCGAAGCCCGGGGTCTACGAGCTGCCGATGGGGATCACCCTGCGCGAGGTGATCTACGACGTCTGCGGCGGCATTCCCGGTGGGCGCGCGCTGAAGGGGGTGATCCCCGGCGGCTCGTCGATGCCGATCCTCGACCCTTCGGAGATCGATGTCCCGATGGAGTTCGATGCGCTGATGACCGACGCGCGGATCAAGCCGGTGCAGGTCCGGCCGGGGGTCAACTTCGACCTCGGCGGCGGCAAGCAGCTTCGCACCATGGCCGGCTCGGGCGGGGTGATCGTCATGGACGAGACCACCGACATGGCCAGGGTGTGCTGGCGGGTGATGAAGTTCTATGCGCACGAATCGTGCGGGCAGTGCACCCCGTGCCGCGAGGGGACGGGCTGGCTGGAGCGGATCACCCGCCGCCTCGCCGCGGGGGAAGGGCGGCCCGGCGATGTCGAGCTGTGCGAGTCGATCGCCGCGGGGATCGCGGGCAACACGATCTGCCCGCTCGGCGACGCGGCGGCGTGGCCGATGCTCGCCTTTGCCACCAAGTTCCGCGGCGAGCTGCAGAGCAAGATCAAAGAGGCCAACGGGGTGGCCAAGGTGCCGGCAGCGACGGTGGCCGGCTGATGGGCGAGCGGATCGCATTCTGGGTCTGCGCGGTGATGATCATCGGTGGCGCGCTCATGACCATCTCGCGGAAGAACACAGTGACCGCCGTGATGTCGCTGGTGATGACCTTCTTCGGCCTCGCCGCGATCTACACGCTGCTCTCGGCGCACTTCCTCGCGGCGATCCAGATTCTCGTCTATGCGGGCGCAATTATGACACTTTTCGTCTTCGTGGTGATGGTGCTGAACCGCGATGAAGTGGCGCCGTGGGCGCTGCGCGGGATCGTCGGCAAGGCGATCGGTATCGGCGCGCTCGCCTACACCATCGCGCTGACCGTGCTCCTGCTCGGATCGACCCCGGGATTCCTGGCGAGCACCAGGAGCTACAAGAGCGGGCCGCCGCCCGAGGGCTGGGGCGGCGTGGCCGACGTCGGCAACATCCTCTTCACGAAATACCTGTTCGCGTTCGAGGCGATCTCGCTGCTGCTCCTGGTCGCGGTGATCGGCGCGGTGGTGGTGGCGCGCATCCCGCGGCACGTCGAGGTGGCCGCCCCGGCGGACCAGAAGCCGGCCGCGGGGCAGGGAGGTCACGGATGATCCCCGTCGAGAACTTCCTGATCCTCGCCGCGGTGCTGTTCGCGATCGGCGTGCTCGGCGTGGTGCTGCGGCGCAATGCGCTGATCGTCCTCATGTCGATCGAGCTGATGCTGAACGCGGCCAATCTGACCCTGCTCGCCTACGGCCGCGCGCGCCACGACGCCACCTTCCAGGCGCTCGCCTTTCTTGTCGTGGCGGTGGCCGCCGCCGAGGCCGCCGTCGGGCTGGCGATCGTGGTGGGGATCTTCCGCAACCGGCACAGCACCAACCTCGACGAGCTGACGCTCATGAAGCACTAGCCGCGAAGCCAATCCAACCGATGGACGAATTCCCCCTCTACCTGATCCCGCTCCTCCCGCTCTGCGGCGCCGCGATCAATCTCCTGTTCGGCAGGCACCTCCCGCGCGCGGCGGTGGCGGCGATCGGCTGCACGGCCGTGGCCATGGCGGCGGTCTTGGCCTGGAAGGCGTTCGCGCTGCTCGAGCACGCCGGCCCGTCGGGCGTGCTAACCGCGAGCTTCTTCGAGGGCGACTGGATCTACGCCACCGAGGCGAGCGGACCGTCGCTGCACATCGGCGCCGGGCTGCTCTTCGACCGCCTGTCGGGCGTGATGGTCCTGGTGATCACCACGGTCGGCTTCCTCATCCACCTCTACTCCACCGCCTACATGGAGGACGACCCGGGCCTCGCGCGCTACTTCGGCTACCTGAACCTCTTCACCGGCGCGATGCTGATCCTGGTGCTGGGCGACTCGCTGCCGGTCACCTTCGTCGGCTGGGAGGGGGTCGGCCTCTGTTCGTATTTGCTGATCGGCTTCTGGTTCGACAAGGAGCAGAACGCCTACGCGGGCCGGAAGGCGTTCATCGTCAATCGCATCGGCGATTTCGGCTTTCTCCTCGGGATGTTCCTCCTCTTCAGCGCCACCTCGACGCTGAAGTACAGCGAGCTGGGCGCGGCGGATTCGATGGGTGCATTGCAGCATGCCTTCCTCGGGAAGTGGTCCTTCGCCGCGATCGCGTCGCTGCTCCTGTTCGTGGGCGCCACCGGCAAGAGCGCGCAGCTCCCGCTCTACGTCTGGCTCCCCGACGCGATGGCCGGCCCGACGCCGGTCTCGGCGCTGATCCACGCCGCGACCATGGTGACCGCGGGCGTCTACATGATCGCGCGCCTGCACTTCATTTTCGCGATCGATCCCTTCGTGCTGGCGGTGATCGCCTCGGTCGGCGCCGCCACCGCGCTCTTCGCCGCCACGGTCGGTGTGACCCAGAAGCCGATCAAGAAGATCCTCGCCTACTCGACGGTCAGCCAGCTCGGCTTCATGTTCATCGGCGTCGGCGTCGGGGCCACCGGCGCGGGCGTGTTCCACCTCGTCACCCACGCCTTCTTCAAGGCCGGCCTCTTCCTCGGCGCGGGCTCGATCATGCACGCGCTCGCCGGCGAGGAGGACGTGACGAAGATGGGCGGTCTCGCGCGGAGGATGCCGATCACGCGCTGGACCTTCCTCGTCTACTGCCTCGCCATCGCCGGAATCTTTCCCTTCTCCGGCTTCTTTTCGAAGGATGCCATCCTCGCCGGGGCATTCGCCTTCGACGCCGATGTCCCGGGCTTCCCGCACTGGCTCGGCTTCGCGATCTACGCGGTCGGCCTCTGCGCCGCGTTCCTGACCGCGTTCTACATGTTCCGCGCCTACTGGCTGGTCTTCGGCGGCAAGTTCCGCGGCGATCCTCACACCTTCGATCACGCCCACGAATCGCCCCCCGCGATGACCGTGCCGCTGGTGGCGCTCGCCGTCGGTTCGGCGCTGCTCGGCCTGCTCGGCATCCCGGAGGCGATGATCGCCCACGCCAACCTGTTCGAGGAGTGGCTCGCGCCGGTTCTGGCATCGGGCCATGCGGAGTCGCCCCATCTTTCGGCGGGCCTCGAGTGGGGCCTCATGCTGTGCGCCAGCGGGGTCGCGCTGGGCGGAATCTTCCTCGCCCGGTCGCTTTATGCGAATGGCATCTCACCGACGGCAGATCGGATCGCCGAAGGGCTGCCGCGGCTCTACAAGATTGTCTTCAACAAATACCACGTGGACGAGATTTACGACCTCCTCGTCATCCGTCCGCTGCGGGCGGTGGCGCGCTTCTTCTGGAAGGTGATCGACGGGCTGATCATCGACCTCATCCTGGTGCGCGGCTCGGCGCTGGTGGTCGATCTGGTGGGCCGCGGGGCGCGCTTCTTCCAGAGCGGCGACGTCCAGCGCTACGTGGTCGGGGTGATCGTCGGCACCGGGGCGATCGTCGGGATCAGCGCCAACTGGACCGCCTGCAACGCCGCGCCGTTCGAGGTCACCGTCGCTGGCGCCGATGTCACGGTGCACGCGCGCGGGATGTCGCCGGGCCAGGTGGCGCGCCCGAAGAACCAGCAGCTCGAGTACAGCTTCGACTTTGGCGACGGCACGGGCGAGGGGAAGCCGCAGCCCTCGTCGGTGGGCAAGCACCATTACGATGCGAAGGGCAAGAAGACGATCACCGTGCGGGTCCGCGACCCGCGGTGGGACACGCGCTCCAAGGAGTCGCGCACGGTGGTGATTCCTGGGGTCCCCGCCGAAGGACGGGGGGGGGTGCGATGACCTTGCTGGCGATTGTCACGTTGCTCCCGCTGATCGGTGCGATCGCCCTCCTGGCGATTCCTGCCGAGGAGGAGGGGCTGCACCGCGGGATCGGCTTCGCGGTCGCGCTCGGCACGTTCTTCCTGTCGCTGCTGCTGGTGCCGGGCCTCACGCCGGCGCAGTGGAACTCGGTGGTCGACTGGACCTGGGTCGGTGCGCTCGGGATCCACTTCAAGCTCGGCGTCGACGGGATCTCGGTATTCCTGGTGATTCTCACGACCTTCCTGATGCCGATCGCGATGCTTTCGTCGTGGCGCTCGGTCCAGAAGAAGGTGCGCGAGTACATGATCACGCTGCTCATCCTCGAGACCGGGATGATCGGCGCCTTCGTCGCGCTCGACCTGTTCGTGTTCTATGTGTTCTGGGAGGTGATGCTGATCCCGATGTACCTCTTGATCGGGATCTGGGGCGGCGATCGGCGAATCTACGCGTCGATCAAGTTCGTGCTCTACACGATGGTCGGCTCGCTGCTGATGATCGTGGCGATCCTCTACCTCTACGTGCAGCACCACGAGGCGACGCAGGTGTGGAGCTTCGATTACGACGAACTGCGCCGGCTGGTGCTCTCGCCGCGCGAGCAGCTTTTCTGCTTCCTCGCCTTCGCGTCGGCCTTCTGCATCAAGGTGCCGCTCTTCCCGTTCCACACCTGGCTCCCCGACGCCCACGTCGAGGCGCCGACTGCGGGATCGGTGATCCTGGCGGGCGTGCTCCTGAAGTTCGGCACCTACGGACTGCTGCGCTTCGCGATGCCGATGTTCCCCTCCGCGGTGGCGATGTGCGCGCCCTACCTGACCATCCTGGCGGTGATTGGAATCGTCTACGGCTCGCTGGTCGCATGGGTGCAGACTGATGTGAAGAAGCTCATCGCCTACTCGTCGGTGGCGCACCTCGGCTTCGTGGTGCTCGGGCTGATGGCCTGGAACGGGCGCGGCGTCGACGGGGCGATGCTGACCATGCTCGCCCACGGGATCTCCACCGGCGGGCTGTTCCTGGCGATCGGCGTGCTGTACGAGCGCCGCCACACGCGACGGCTGGACGAGTTCGGCGGGATTGCGGCGGTGATGCCGAAGTTCACCGCGGTCTTTTTGATCGTGACGCTGGCATCGGTGGGGCTGCCTGGATTGTCCGGATTCCCGGGCGAATTCCTGATTCTTCTCGGGTCGTTCGATTCGTGGCGGACCTGGGGCGGCATGCCGCACATGTTCGGCTTCGGCAGCCACCCGAAGATCATCGCCTCCGTCGCTGCAACCGGGGTGATTCTCGGCGCGGTCTACCTCCTGTGGATGTTCCAGAAGGTGATGTTCGGGCCCAACAACAACCCCAAGAACAAGCAGTTGCCCGATCTTTCGGCGCGCGAGATTGCGGTGTTCGTGCCGATCGTCATCGCCGCCTTCTGGCTCGGCCTCTATCCCGCGACCTTCCTCGCGCGGATCGATCCGGCGGTGACGCAGACGCTGGCGCAGTTCCGGCAGAAGGCCGCCGACGCGCCGGGCAAGGGCTACACGCCGCGGATGCTCGCTCGCGACTCCGCTCCGTCCGCGACCTCGGCGACGGCCATTGGGGCGATGGACGGCGATCATGGGCAGCCGGGGCACGACCACGGGAGTCACCGGTGAGCTTCGATCTCGCGGAGCTCACGCTCTCCCTGCCGCTCCTGGTGGTCGCGGTGGGCGGCGTTTTGGTGCTGCTCCTGGAGGCCTTCTCGGGGCGTACGGCGTCGCGCGCCTGGCTGGCGGTGCTGACGCTGGCGATCCTCGGCCTCGCGACCGCCCTCGAAATCCCGGCCTGGGAGGCCGCCGCCACCCCGCGGGCGATCTACGGCGGGATGATCGCCGTTGACCGCTTCTCGATCTTCCTGTCGGTGACGATCTTCGTCGGTGCGGGGCTCTCCACGCTGCTGGCCGGCGGCTTCCTGCGCGAGCACCGCTTCGAGTTCGGCGAGTTCTACGCGCTCATCCTCCTCGGCACGGCGGGGATGATGATCCTGGTCCAGGCGAACGACCTGGTGACGATCTTCCTCGGCATCGAGATCATGTCGCTGGCGGTCTACGTGCTGACCGGCTCCTGGCGCCGCTCCGCGAAATCGTCGGAGGCGGCGATGAAGTACTTCCTGGTGGGCTCGTTCGCCTCGGCCATTCTCCTCTACGGAATCGCCCTCGTCTACGGAACCTCGGGCACCACCAATCTGCTGGAGATTGGCAAGAGCGCGGTGGTCACCACCGATCCGGTGTTCCTGATCGGCACCTTCCTGATCCTCGGGGGATTGGCCTTCAAGGTCGCCGCAGTGCCCTTCCACATGTGGGCTCCCGACGCCTACGAGGGCGCGCCGACCCCGGTGACCGCCTTCATGGCCGCCGCGGTGAAAGCGGCCGGCTTCGGCGTCCTGGTGCGAATCCTGGTCACCGCGTTCGGCCGCCCCTCGTTGACTTTCGGCGCGGGCGGGTGGGCCTCGATCGCCGCGGCGCTGGCGATCCTGACCATGACCCTCGGCAACGTCGCCGCGCTAAGGCAGGACAACATCAAGCGAATGCTCGCCTACTCGTCGGTAGCGCACGCCGGCTACCTGCTGGTCGGCATCGTCGCGATGGGCCGCGTGGGCGACGAGGCGCGCGGCCCGATCTTGTATTACCTCCTCGCCTACAGCCTCACCACCGTCGGCTCGTTCGGCGTGATCGCCTGGTTCGGCTCGCACGGCGACGAGCGCCAGCACATCGACGACTGGGCCGGCCTCGGCGCGCGCCACCCAGCCGCCGCGCTGGCCATGACCGTGCTCCTCCTTTCCCTCGGCGGCATCCCCCTGACCGCCGGCTTCTTCGGAAAGCTCTATCTCTTCAAGGTGGCGCTGATGAAGCCGGGATTGGTCCCCCTGGTGATCATCGCCGTCGCCAACTCTCTGATCAGCATCTTCTATTACCTGCGCGTGGTCACCGCGATGTACTTCCGCGAAGTCGGCCGCGCCACCTCGCCGTTGCGCTCGCGCGGCGTGACCGCCGCCCTGATCCTCGCCACGGTTGGCACCCTCGCCCTCGGCCTCCTCCCCGGCTGGGCGATCGACCTCGCCACCCAGGCCACAATCCTCACGAAATAAGATGGATCAGCGCCAGGGCCTCCTCGCTCCCGAGGCCCGGTACCGTGGGCAGCAGCTCCCAGATTCGCGGTGGCGCCACCATGGCTTCGCACAACATCACCCGCACAAACTCCAGATCCTTTTCACGACGCGCGACCAGCTTTGCCACCGCGAGGTCGACCGGATCCAGGCACAGGCCTCGGTATCCATTGGTGTTCGGATTGTCGACAATCACCACCCGCTCCCGCCAGCCCGCTGGCAGCGCAATGCCATCGATGTCGACGCCCTCGACGTAGAAGCCAAAAGTCACATGGAAGGGGCTCAGCTCGCCGATCGATCCTTCGATGAGAGCCTCCAGCTCCGGGTGATTCTTGGGCGCGATATCTACTTCGCGGGAGCGGCACAGATCCGGCGGCGCGTCCGGATAGCTACCGAGGATGGACTGGCTTCCCACGATATAGAGCTCCCGATCGCCGCTGATGGCGCCGGAGGCCCGGATCGCGTGCTCGAGCTGCGCGCGATTCATGGGATGGGACCCGCCTCCGCCGCCATGGCGCGATTGATCTCCTCCAGCAGTTTCCACCGTTCGCGCGGCGTGAACAGCGGACCGAGCGGAGAGCACTGCCGGAGCGTCTGACCGCCGAGTTCGTCCAGCACCACCTCCGCAAGCCGTTCCACCGGCCAATGCGCGAGCATCTCCCGCCACTGCTCGAGCCACTTGCCTGCCGGTGGGTTCGGCGTCGCCAGCCACTCTTCGACCAGCCGCAGGCACGGGCGCATCAGGTCGGGTTGGAGCCGCAGCTTCTCGAGGGCGGCGCGATGGAGATGAAGGGTACGGGCATCCGCGAGGTGGTGTCCGTGGCGGCGCCTACGGGTGAGGATACCGCATCTTTTTGCTATCCTCGCGCCCGTCCACGAACGGGAGGAAAGAGAAATGCCGAACGAGCTCGTTGTCCGCCTTCGCGAGGGCCGCGCCGCGGTGGATCTGCCCGCCACCCTGGGCGGCACCGGACTGGCCGCCGCACGGGCGTTTTCGGTCGCGAAGGCAAGCCCCGGGGTCCATCTCCTCCTCGGCGGGGATCGCAGCTACTTCGTCACGCTGCGCTCGAAGGTGAGCGCGGAGGGGGTGCGGCTGCTCGGCGCGCTGCGCGGGAAGCTGGTCCAGGCGGTGTTTCCCGGGCGGTCGGCGGTGCGACGGAGGCTGCTCGATCTTGCGATCAACGAGGCGGCGCCCAGGGCCGGGGCGATCGAGCTGTGGAGCGGCCTGTGGCTACACGCGGATGGCACCTTCGCAACCTCGGCCGCGGCCGCAGCGACGGGGATCGGCGCACGGGATGCGCTGGTGGCGGCGGCGCGCTGGGTGTCGACGCGCCGGACCACGACCTTCGAACGGCTGTTCGCGCCGAGCGCGTTTCATCCTGATGAGGCGGTGCGCACCGAGCGGCTCTCCGTCGCCCAGGCGGGCGGGCTGCTGGCGCAGATCGAGGGAGCGCTCGCGGCGGCAGCGGTCGGCAGCGGGGAGGCAAAGCGCGATCCCGAGGGTGCGGCGGTGGTGCGGTCGGCCGCCGCGACCGTGCTCTCCCATCTGCTGGCGACGGTGAAAAACGATCCCGGCTTTCGCGCAGTCGCCGACGAGGCGGCCGAGCGCCTCTTCGGACTGATCGAAGGGGAGGGCGGCGACGCGACCGCACGCCCGTCGTTGCGGGCGCACGCGATCCAGCTCCTCGCGCTGCGTGGCCCGGCGCTCTTGGCCGAGGACCAGCGGCGCGCGACCACCCTCCTCCGCGGCCTGGTGCGCGAGCGGCCGCCCTACGCCGAGATGACCGGCCCGTGGCGCTTCGCGATGTGCTCGGACCACGAGTTCCACGACGGCGAGTGCGACGTCCTGATCAAGAACCACGGCTTCCGGGAGGTGCCAACGCCGTCGGAGGGGCCGGCCTGTCCGGCCGGGGTCGGCGAGCGGTACCGGGTCTTCGAGGCGCCCTTCAAGAACCGGCGCGGCCTGGCGGTCCAGATCTACGCGCGCTCCGCGAGTCCGATGAACGAGAACCTCGAGATGGCCGAGGCGCTCTTCGTCGGCTTGCTGATCAACCGCCACGCCCAGCTCGGCTCGTTCGACATGCGCGCCTCGTCGGTGCCGGTGCGCCAGCAGGGCTACAAGCTGATGATGAACTCGCAGTGCGCCGGGCTGACCACGCGCTTCGCCATCTCGCGGATGTTCCCCGACGCCGACATCTACTCCTCCTGGGACTCGACCTACTTCAACACCGATCCCGCCACCGGGCGCGTCGCGGGGTCGGAGGGGCTCGACTGCTTCGTGGCCGTGCTCGACGGGATGGCGCACGGCGAGACGCACGTCGGGCTCGAGAAGCGCATCCGCGGCGCGCAGTGGTCGCACAAGCAGGCGTGGGCCGCGCACGACTTCGTGCAGTTCGTCGGGCCGGGCAATCCCCTGGTGGTGGGCCGCTTCAACGACATCAACCACGACGGGCGCGCCGATCTCTACGACGGCTTCCTCGACTTCCATCTCCGCGCGATCGCCGAGGATATCCTCGCCTCGGCGACCCCGCGCGATCCCGGGGTGGCGCCGTCCCAGGTGGCCGGCGAGGCGTCGGCAGGGCTCGACTGGGCGGCCAACAGCCTCGACCGCGTGGCGCAGTACAGCGACATCTGGGCGGGCCTCCCCGGCGCGGCGGAGAACCTCTACGCCTTCCAGGCCGGCGGCTTCTACAGCCACCGCGAGCCGCCAGGGGACCTCGCGGTGGGCTCGCTCGCGCAGGACCTCGGCCGCCTCCCGGCGCTGTGCCGCTACCGCCGCGATGGCAGCGACGCCGGGCTGCAGGTGGAGGTGATGCTGCACGCCTGGCTGGCCCATTCGGCGAAGGAGCTGAAGCGGCTCCTGTGCGCCGCGGAGGCCCTCTGGCGCGCCTTCGACACCGGCTTCCTGCCGACGCTGGGCGCGCTCGCCACGCCGCTCGGCCAGCGCGCCGCGGTCCTGCTCACGCTGGCCGGCCTGCTCGACTTCCCGGCCGACCAGAACCACCTCGACGGCCTCTGGTCGATGGCACTCAAACTGCTGAATCTCCCGGAGATTTCACGCAGCGTGGTGCGCGGCTGCATCACCCACGCGGACCACGACGCCTCCAATTACTACGGCTCCTACCGCGGTCTCGTCCAGCTCGTGGGCGACGGCGCGAGCGACCTCGGCGACCTCGGCCGGGCCGACGCGCTCGCCCACGCGAAGCTGAAGAGCGACGACCCTCTGATCGGCCGGGCCAGCGAGCTCAAGCTGGGCTGACGTCCGGTCCCCTTCACCGTCGCGGCGACACCGACAGCAGCGCCACCCGCGTCTTCACTTCCTTCTTCATCGGGTAGCTCCCCGCCACCCGGCCGCTGCTCTCGTCGAAGCCGAAGCCGAGCGAGGTCGGCGGCGCCACCGCCATCGAGGCCTCGACCGCCCAGCGCGTCACCACCGCGGTCTTCTCGTCGAGGGCGCCGTGTCCGTCGATCGCCTTGCGAACCGCCTCCAGCGCGGCCTGATCGAACTTGCGGCGCCCCGACGGGCTCAGCACCCTCGCCGACACCACCCGGCCGCTCTCGTCGATCACCACCTCGATCTCGGCGCGCACCCACGAGGCGGCGGCGCCGGTGGCGGCGGTCGCGGCGAGCGCCTGCGCATACGGCAGGTTCGCCGCCTCGACGGAGGGATCGACGCCGCGGCGCGTATCGCCGCCACGCGGACGCGCCGCCAGCACCTGCTTCAGGAACGTCTCGCCCGCCCCCGCGTCGGTCACCAGCGCGCGCGGCGGGCGGAAGTCGGTGTCCATCCGCCTTTCGGCCTCGCGCCAGCGCGGCGGGATCCGGCCCGAACGCGCCCGCTCCTCGCCGGTCGCCTGATCGAAGAAGCGCCGCACATTGACCGCCGCCTCCTCGCGATCGGCTGCCACGTCGCGCGTGCCGGGCACCGGCTGCCCGTCCCCGACGCGGCGGGTGGTGCCGCCCCAGTCGCGCTTGACCACCAGCGTCCCCGAAGAGGGCAGCGCCACCGCGAGGGCTTTGGGCGCGAACAGATCGATCCGCCGCGGGGTGGGGTCGTCGCTCGGCGCGGGCTGCAAGGCCGGGGGAGCGGGCACCGAGGGGCTCACCTGCTGCTCGTCGGTGGGCACGTCCCGCCGCTCCGTCGCGCGCTCGGGTGACCGCTCCGGGGCCCGCTTGGCGCGCTCGGGAACTGCGGGCTGTTCGATCGCCGGGGCTGGCGCGGGCACCTCGGGCGCGCGCTCCGGCGCACGCACCGACACCGCCACCTCGATCGCCGTCGACGGCGCGAAGGTCTGGTAGGGCTTCAGGAAGTAGACCGCCACCCCCGCGGCGACGTGCAGTGCCGCGGACCCGAGAAGAAAACGGATCTCGAGCGGCAGGCGCACCTTGATTCGACGAGGCGCCTCTCCGGCCGGTTGCCCGGCACGGGAAAGCCCGCTCTTTTTCGCAGGAGACGACAAGACAGCCGGGCTCAGTGTATCCGCGGGACGGCGGTTGACAACCGTACGGGACGAAACGGAAATCGCCGGCCTACTCGTCGCTCTCCGACGCCGGGCCGCCGCTCGCCTTCTCCATCCGCTTCCGGAGGTTGTGATCCAGGTACCGCTTGCGCAGCCGGATCGCCTTCGGCGTCACCTCGACCAGCTCGTCGGAGTTGATCATCTCCAGCGCCTGCTCGAGGGTCAGCGAGCGCGGCGGCGTCAGGAACAGCTTCTCGTCGGCGGCGGTGGTGCGGATGTTGTTCAGCGCCTTGGCCTTCGACGGGTTCACGATCAGGTCGTTGTCGCGCGCGTGGATGCCGACGATCTGCCCGCCGTAGACCCGGATCTGCGGGCCAAGGAACAGCGCGCCGCGCTCCTGAAGGTAGAACAGGCCGTAGGTGTTGGTCTCGCCCTGGTCCTGGGCGATCAGCACGCCGAGCTGGCGCCCGCGCATCGCGCCGACGTACGGCCCGTACTCCTTGTAGTTGTGGTTCAGCACGCCGGTGCCGCGGGTGCTGGTCAGGAACTCGTTGCGGTACCCGATCAGGCCGCGCGACGGGCAGATGAACTCCATCCGCGTTCGCCCGCCGCCCGTCGGTGCCATCTCCGTCATCCGCCCGCCGCGCGACGACAGCTTCTCGATCACCGCGCCGGTGTAGGCGTCGTCGACGTCGACCAGCACGTCCTCGTAGGGCTCGGTCTTCTTGCCGGTGTCGGGATCTTCGCGGTAGATCACCTCGGGCTGCGAGACGCACAGCTCGAACCCCTCGCGCCGCATCGTCTCGATCAGCACCGAGAGGTGCAGTTCGCCGCGCCCCGACACCTTGAAGATGTTCGGCAGGTCTGTGTCCTCGACGCGCAGCGCGACGTTCGACTTCAGCTCCTTGTAGAGCCGCTCGCGCAGGTTGCGCGTGGTGACGTACTTCCCCTCCTGCCCGGCGAACGGCCCGTCGTTGGCGATGAACTGCATCGAGATGGTCGGCTCGTCGATGGTCATCAGCGGGAGGATGGTCGGGTTCTGGATGTCGGTGATCGTCTCGCCGACGTTCAGCTCCGCCATCCCGGTGAGGGCGATGATGTCGCCCGCCGATCCCTCGACGATCTCGAAGCGCTTCAGCCCCTGCGAGGCGAGCACCTTCTGGACGCGGAACTCCTCCATCTTGCCGTCGCGGTGGGCGCACAGGAGGCGGTCACCGACGCGGGTGCGCCCGGCGGTGACGCGGCCGATCGCCACGTAGCCGAGGTAGTCGTCGTAGTCCAGGGTGGCGACGTGCATGCAGAACGGCCCGTCCATCTCCACCAGCGGCGGATCGACCTTGGCGACGATCAGGTCGAGCAGCGGCTTGAGATCGGTCGGCGGATCCTTGGGATCCATCACCGCGTAGCCGTTGCGCCCCGAGGCGTAGATCACCGGGAAGTCGAGCTGCTTGTCGTTCGCGCCGAGGTTGGAGAAGAGATCGAACACCCCGTCGACGGTGCCGTGCGGATCGCAGCCGTCGCGATCGATCTTGTTGACCACCACGATCGGCTTGAGGCCGAGCGCGAGCGCCTTCTTGGTGACGAAGCGCGTCTGCGGCATCGGCCCCTCGAAGGCGTCCACCAGCAGCAGCACCGAGTCGACCATCCGCAGCACGCGCTCCACCTCGCCGCCGAAGTCGGCGTGGCCGGGCGTATCTACAATGTTGATACGGACCGCCTTGGCCCCCTGGCCCCAGGTGATGGCGGTGTTCTTCGAGAGGATGGTGATGCCGCGCTCGCGCTCGAGCGGGTTCGAGTCGAGGGCGCACTCGTTGACCACCTCCCCGCGGCGGAAGGCGCCCGCCTGCTTGAGCAGGCCGTCGACGAGCGTGGTCTTGCCGTGATCGACGTGGGCGATGATGGCGATGTTGCGGACGTCTGTGCGCGGGGTCGGCATGGGAAGGGAACTCCGGAAAGCGTGCATCCTTATCGCAGCCGCGCCCACTCCGCAAGGGCCGCATCAGGGCCGCGTCGGGCGATCTCCTGGCGATCCCTCTCTTGCCGCCGGTTTTCGAGCGCGCCAGGTCCCCTCCCCCTACCCCTCCCCCTCTACGGGTCGATCAGGCTCAGGACGCGACCTTGATCCTGACGCTTCGCCCCAGGCGACGCGGATGCTGCAGCCGGCGCAGAAAGTCAGCGACCGGTCGCTCCTTGGCCCGGCGCTCGAAGACCAGCTGGCGCAGCAGCGCGAAGGTCGCCCGATCGATCCCACGCCGACCGTTCTCCCACCGCGAGACCGACTCCTTGCGAACCCCGAGAAGGTCTCCGAGCTGCTGCGCCGTCATCCCGAGTGCCTTCCGCAGGTAGCGAATCGCATCGGGCCCGGTGATTCCGGCATCGGCGAGCGTGAGCGCCACGGCGTCGTCGAAGGCGGCAAGGTCCGCCGACGTGGAGAACCGTTCGCCGCAGGCTCCGCAGACGTACTCGGGCACTCGCGCTCGAAAGACGTGACCGGCGATGGTGCGGGTGACCGGCACGTCGACCCGGCGGAGATCAGGAGAACCGCAGCTTGCACAGGAGCTCATGCTTCACCTCTTCAATCAGACAAACACGGTGACCACGACGACCGAGGCGCGCAGGGCAAGCACCGCTGTGAGTTCATCGCCGTGCACCCGCCAGGTCCCATCCGCCTGCAGCGTGAAACTTGTCGCGCGTTCGATCGCCTCCGAAACGCTCTCGATGGTCTCGCCGTCGTCGAGCAGGGAGCCTCGGGCGTTGAGGCGTGAAGACCAGGGCGCGCGCTCTCGCCGCCGCCTTGATCCGAGCGATCACCTCACCGCGCCTCATGTCCGAGGGAGAATGGGCCAGATTAACCAACGGTCAACAAGGGCGAGAGAGACTTCGGTTCTCGTCGGGAAGCCGGTGATCAAGGGCACGCGGATCGCGGTCGAGTTCATCGTTGACCTGCTCGCGAACGGCTGGCGCGAGGAGCAGATCCTCGAAAACTACCCGGGTCTGGAGGTGGACGACATCCGGGCCTGCCTCGCCTGAGCACGCGCACGCGCACGCGCACGATTCACGAGCACGCGGGCGAGCACGAGGAACGGCCGCCGAGCACGATGGATCACCCCCGTCTGCTCGTGACCCGCCGAACTTGCCCCCTCCACCCACGGGGAGTAACACGTAGTGCGTGCCGGTTCGCTACCTCGACTTCCTCCCCTCGGCCCGCTCCACCCTCGCCTACGGCCTCCGCCAGCGTCTGAAAGAGGGCTACCACGCCGCCGATCTGCGCGCCGATCGGATGGCCGGGCTGGTGGTCGGCATCGTCGCGCTGCCGCTGTCGATGGCGCTGGCGATCGCGTCGGGGGTGGCGCCGCAGCACGGCCTCGGCTCCCGCCGAGACAACTCCGCTGACGCGGTAAAGGAAGTTAGCGTTCCCGTTCCCGTTCCCGTTTCCCTCGGCTCCCGCCGAGACAGCTCCGCTGACGCGGTAAAGGAAGTTAGCGTTCCCGTTCCCGTTTCCATTTCCCTCGGCTCCCGCCGAGACAACTCCGCTGACGCGGTAAAGAAAGTTAGCGTTCCCGTTCCCGTTTCCCTGGGCTCCCGCCGAGACAACTCCGCTGACGCGGTAAAGGAAGTTAGCGTTTCCGTTTGACGTCGCGGCCCGGCGGCGCAACGCTCCCTTCCCATGGCGGGAATGGTCTACCTCGTGGGGGCGGGTCCGGGCGATCCCGGGCTGATCACCGTGCGGGGCGCCGAGTGCCTGGCGCTGGCCGATGTCGTGATCGCCGATCGGCTGGCGTCGCCCCGACTGCTCGAGCGCGCCCGTCCCGAGGCGGAGCGCATCGTGCGGGGCGCTCGCTCCGAGCTGGATCAGGTGGCGCTGAACCGGCTGCTGATCGAGAAGGCGCAGGCGGGAAAGACCGTCGTGCGGCTCAAGGGAGGCGATCCCTTCCTGTTCGGGCGCGGCGGCGAGGAGGCTGAGGCCCTTTGCGCGGCAGGGGTCCGCTTTGAGGTGGTGCCGGGCGTGACCGCGGCCCTCGCGGCGCCGGCCTACGCCGGGATCCCGCTCACCCACCGCGGCGTGGCGGCGGCGGTCACCTTCGCCACCGCCCGCGAGAGCGACGGCCAGGACGGCGCACACCTCGACTGGCGCGCCCTCGCCGATCCGGCGATGACCGTGGTGCTCTACATGAGCGTCAGCCACCTCGAGGAGGCGATGATCCGTCTCGAGGCCGCTGGTCGCCCGCACGATACGCCCGTGGCGGTGATCGCCGATGGCACCCGCCCGTCGCAGCGGACGATCATCGGGACGATCGGTGACATCGCGGCGCGCGCCCAGGCCGAGGGGGTGATGCCGCCCGCGCTGACCATCATCGGCGACGTGGTGCGCCTGCGCGATACGCTGTCCTGGTTCGAGGCGCGCCCGCTGTCCGGCCGGCGGATCCTCGCCCTCGCCAGCGACGCCGATGAGCGCGCCGAGGATCCGGCGCTGCGCGATCTCGGCGTCGAGGTGGTGTGGGCCAGCCCGCTCACGGTCGAGCTCTTGCCCGGAGCGCTCGCCGATGCCGTCGCAAGGCGCGATCGCTACGGCTGGATCGCCTTCACGTCCAGGCATGCCGTTCGCGCCTTCGCCGACGCGCTCGCCACCGCCCGCCTCGACGGCCGCGCGCTGCACACCTGGCGCATCGCCTCCCTCGCCGGCGCCACCGACGGTGCGGTCCACCGACTGCTGGGGCTGCGATCGGACCTCGCGACGCGCGGCGGCGGCGAGGACCTCGCACGCGAGCTGGCCCCGCTCGCACAGGGGTTCGGGGTGCTGTACCCGCGGGCCGCCGAAGGCCTCGATGGCCTGCCGCAGACCCTCGAAGCGGCAGGGATCTCCGTCGACACCGTCTCCGCCTACGCCACCCACATCGACACCGCGGCGATCGATCGCGCGCTCGCCGAGCACCGCGCCGCCCCCTTCGATGCCTTCGCGTTCGGCAGCCCGCGCGGCGTCGGCGCGCTGCTCGATCCGCTGCTCAAGCAGAACCCCTTTGCCCGCGTCGGACCCCTCTTCGGCGCGATCGGCCGCACCACCGCGGCGGCGCTCTCCTCCCACCGCATTCACCCCGACGTCGTGCTCCCGGTGCCCTCCTTCCCATCGCTGCTGGCCGAACTCTGTGCCAGGCTCGCGAAGCGCCACCAGATTCGATAGACCGATAGATTCCGCTGCCGGAGGTCAAAGATGCCGTTCCCCGAGTACCGCCCGCGCCGCCTGCGCCGCACCGAGAGCCTGCGCCGGATGATCCGCGAGACCCGCCTCACCGCCGACGCCTTCATCTACCCGGTGTTCGTGCGCGCCGGGAAGGAGCCGCGGCCCATCCCGTCCATGCCCGGCCAGTCGCAGATCACCGTCGACGGCGCGGTCAAGGTCGCCGAGGAGTGCGCGCGCGCGGGCGTGCCGGCGATGATCCTCTTCGGCGTCCCCGACGACGACAAGAAGGACGCGGTCGGCTCCTACGCCTGGAACGACGAGGGCCTGGTCCAGCGCGCCGCGCGGGCGATCAAGAAGGCCGTCCCCGACGTGACGGTGATGCTCGACGCCTGCTTCGACGAGTACACCTCCCACGGTCACTGCGGGGTGGTGGTCGACGGCGACGTCGACAACGACGCGACCCTGGAGAACCTCGGCCGCGTCGCGCTCAGCCAGGCGCGCTCGGGCTGCGACGTCATCGCCCCGTCGGGGATGATGGACGGCGGGGTCGGCTTCATCCGCGACACCCTCGACGAGGAGGGCTTCGACCACGTCGCGATCCTGGCCTACTCGGCCAAGTACGCCTCGTGCTTCTACGGCCCGTTCCGCGAGGCCGCCGGCACCGCCTCGGGCTTCGGCCACCGCAAGAGCTACCAGATGGATCCCGCCAACGGCCACGAGGCGATCCGCGAGGTGACCCTCGACGTCGAGGAGGGCGCCGACATGATCATGATCAAGCCCGCGCTGGCCTACCTCGACGTGATCGCCCGGGTGCGCGACGAGATCGATCTCCCCGTCGCTGCCTACAACGTCTCGGGCGAATACGCGATGCTCAAGGCGGCCGCCGAGCGCGGCTGGATCGATCACGATCGCGCCGTCCTCGAGACGCTCACCGCGATCCGGCGCGCCGGAGCCGACCTGATCCTCACCTACCACGCGCTCGAGGCGGCCCGGCTCCTCGCGGCCGGCAAGACCCTCTGATGCTGCAGTACAAGATCGTGGAGACCTCGACCGTCACCGACGAGGAGCTCGAGCGAATCGTCAACGAGTGGGTGGAGTCGGGCTGGGTCTTCGAGGGCTTCCAGTTCGCGATGCGCGAGTCCTCGAAGCGCCCCGCGATGGCCTTCGCGGTCTTCACCCGCGAGCTCGAGCAGGAGGGCCCGAACTAAACAATGTCGCATTGATGATGCGACATTGTTTAGCCAGTTTCCCACGGGGCGTGCCGCCCCGCCCCGCTCCGCCGGCAAGCCGTCGGGGTCCCCACCCCTGCTCACGCGGCGACTCCGCCGCGACGCGGCCTTTGGTCGCTTGGATCGGAGTCAATGCGACTCTGTCTAGCCCCGAGGACCTACGCGAGCTGATCGGCCAACGCCTTGGCACGGCGCGCGAGCTGGAGCAGGTCCTGGCGGAGCAGGGTGCGGAGCGCGGCGTCGGCGATCTTCGAGAGGGCGGGCTCGAGGCGCTCGCGCATCCCGCGGACCCGCATCCGCAGGCCATGGCCGACCATGTTGCCGGTCACCGGGCGCTGGCGCACCAGGTGCGGGGCGACAGCATCGTGGAACTGCCGGTCGTCCACCCCGCGATGTCGTGTCGCTTGAGCAGCTGGTTCCTGGCGTCGGGGGCGACCCGCGCCAGTTTGTAGATCTTGGCCAGGCCGAGCTCGCGGTGCCGCTCCAGGAACGCGGGCGCGTCGCGGGCGAGGTGGGCCACCGCCACGTAGTTGGAGGCGGTGCCCGGGTCGATCTGCAGCACCTCGCGCACCCACTGCTGGTAGTGGCGCTTCGCCACTGCCCGTCCCTCCAGGAGGATCTGCCCGCACTCTGCCGCCGCCTCGACGGCCAGCCGTACCATCTGCACCTGGACTTCCTGGAAACGGCCGGCGAGCGTCGCCAGACGCGGATCATCGAGCGGGCCGGCTACCGAACTGGCGCGCGCCCGGGCAAGCACGAGATCGGCCTTGACTGGTCTCCCCATGATGGTCTCCTCGGTGGCCGCGAGAATCGTCCGTCCGGTTCCGCCGGGCAAGTTTTCCACCACCCCCCCCAGGAGCCAGTTTCATCGAATAACTTTCCATGAATCTCCGACCAGGGGCCGGGGCGGTCGAGCGCCGCGTCGAAGCTCCGTCTCTCAGACTCCAGACCTCCTGACATAGGCCGCGCCAAGGCCGTCCGCTTTCCGTCGAGCCCGAGCCCTTGCTGGAGGAGACCCCATCCCGCGCGCACAGCCGAGCCCAGGGAGGTTCTTTGAGGGCGATCCACCTCCCGAAGCTGGCCCAAAGGGCTTTCTCCGTCGAACCGCCCGCTCGCCATCGCCGCGTGGCCAGCACGGCTCTGCCGTCCGCGCGGTGCGATCCGCCGCTAGCGCTACTTCGTCTGCAGCGTGACCGCTCCCGTGGCTGCGTCGGCCTGCACCCGCTTGCCGGTGAGGTAGTCGAGCGCGCCCGGATCGGCGAGCAGGTGATGCCGGAAGAAGGCGGTCGTGTAGTTCATCGCCAGCGCGTGGGTCTCCTTCGTGTCGCGCGCGCCCTGCCCACACAGCCCGCATGCGAAGCAGCTGGGATCGTCGAGGAAGTCCATGTGATCCGCGCCCGTGAAGGTGATCGCGAAGCTGGGCGCAGGCGCTGCCTGGAGGAACTTGGCGTAGTTCTGCCGATCGCCTTCACATCGTGCTCGGTGAGCCACGCGTCGCGGTACGCCTCGACCACCTGGTCGCGCCCGTCGACGCCGTAGCGCTTCTCGAGCGCGTCGAGGAGCGGAAACTCGGTGTCGGACCAGACGTAGGGAGCGGCCTTCACGCGGTCGAAGACCTGCTTCGCGGTCGTCGCGCCGACTGCCTGGGTGAACGCCGGCTCCGCCTTCGCGAGCCAGGCGGCGCGCCCGTCGGTGCACACGCCCGCGCTGCACACCTGGCCCTCGCCGGCGGGGCCGAGCGCCTTCACGAGAGCGCGCGCCGCCGGACCCTGGCCGAGCGCCTCGGCCTCGACGACAAGCGGCCGTGCACCTGGTAATCGAAGTTCGAGATCCAGGTCTCGTGGAACAGCCAGGCGCCGAGGGCTACGCCGCGCATCACGAACGGTCGGTTTTTTCCGTCGTAGAGCTGCGTGCCGAGGGCGTGGACATAGGGACTCTCGGGTACGGCGGGGCTGGTCGGTCCGCACGCGGGAAGGACCAGGGCCAGGGTGGGGAGGAGAGCGAGGAGCAGTCGCATGGGACCGGCATTCATCCGACGACGTGGGCGATCGGTCAATCCTGGGTCGCCCTGCCGCTGCCTGATCGTTGCCCGCGCGGGCGCAGGAGAGGTAAGGTGCGAACATGCGACCCGTTGAGATTGTCTTGCTGGTGGCCTTCTCCGGCTGCGGGGGCGATCCGATGGGCGGCGGGGAGATGATGCCGCCGCCTGACCTCGCCGGGACGAGCGAGACCGATGGCTCCCCCCCACGCGACCTCGCCGTCCCGCCGGTGCTGCTCGATGGCAACGTGCTCTCGCTCGACGGTGGGACCGGGCCGGCCAGCCTCTGGTTCACGATCAGCGATCGCGACACCGGACTGCCCGTCTCGTCGCGGGTGATCTTCCGGCCGGTGCCCGGGGCCGGCTTCGCCGACAACATCTTCGGCGGCATGTTCAACCTCCAGAGCCCGGGCGGGAGCACCGGGGCGACGGTCAGCCCGGGAGTGCTCGGCTCGACGGAGGGGGTGCTGCTCCAGAGCGGCCTCGGCGTCGTGCCGGTCCCTGCCGGCACCTACGATCTCATCATCACCCGCGGCCCGGAGTACGAGGCGGTGGGAATGACCATCACCATCGCTGCCGGCGAGGTGCGGAAGATCACCGCCGAGCTCGATCGCTCGGTCGACACCGGCGGCTGGCTGAGCGCCGATATGCACGTTCATGTCAATCGCAGCTTTGACAGCAAGATGCCGCTCGACCGCCGGGTGATCTCGATGGTCTCGAATGGCGTCGAGATGATCGTCACCACCGACCATAACGTGAACACCGATCTCGCCCCCTGGATCGCCGCGCTCGGCTACGACGCCGACACCGTGGGCAGCGTGGTGGGCAATGAGTTCAACTTCGCCGAAGGGCATGGTGGGGCCTATCCGGTGCCCTACGACGCGAATCACGCCTACGGCGGCGCACCGCCCTGGACCCCCACCTGCAACGGGATGGTGGTCGGGATCAATTGCGAACCTGCCGCCAAGGCCTTCGGGACGATGCACGCCAAGATCCCCGGGGTGACGGTGGTCACGGTCAATCACCCGTGGTGGCCGATGGGCGACCTCGGCTACTTCACCAACATCGAATGGGGCGCCGGGACGAGTCACCCGCTGCCGGCGCCGCTCGCCACCGCGGGCGCCTTTGACGCGATCGAGCTCCTGAACGGCTACTGGACGGTCGCTTCCGCCGAGGCGGCGCTGGTGGCCGATTGGTTCTATCTGCTCGGCCAGGGGGTGAAGGTGGCGGCGGTGGCCAGCTCGGATACGCACCGGATCAACTGGGTGCGGGCGGGGTGGCCGCGGACGTGGCTGCGCCTGCCGACGGACCGCCCGGGCGAGGTCACCGGCGAGATGCTGGCGACCGCGATCCGGAAGCAGCGCGCGATCGCCTCCACCGGCCCCTTCGTCACGTTCACCGTCGACGGTGGCGAGATCGGCGACACCGTGAAGCGCGCCGGGCCGGGGCAGGTGAAGGTGGCGATCACGGTCGACGCGCCGGGCTGGATCGCGGTGGATTCGGTGCGCGTCTTCGTGAATGGCGTGGAGAAGCACAATTTCAAGGTCACGCCGGGGCTGCGGCCGGTCTTCCAGGCGTCGTTCAACGAGCCGCTCCTGGTCGATTCGTGGATCGTCGTGCTCGCCTCGGGCCAGAAGCCGATGCCGGGCGATATCGTCGGTGAGTACACGCAGGTGCAGCACGGCATCGATATGCTGCCGTGGGCGATCACCAATCCGATCTACGTGGTGCTCGGCGGGCAGAAGTTCCGGCCGCCGGGCTGGCAGGGTGCGCCGATGGAGCTGCCGCTGCCCGAACTCAGGCGCCGCGGCCCGCTGGAGGTGCCGGTGGATTGCGAGCCCGGGGCAGGCGAGGAGCCGCCGCTCGATGCGCCCGAGCGCTTCCTGATGCCCCACCTGTATCAATAGGCACGACAACCGACCGGATCGGATGCGCCATCATCTCCGCGTCGGGGTGGGCTTCGCGAGCAGGCGCGCTGCCTCGGCAGAGACCCAGGCGCAGCCCTCCGCGGTGTGACCGGCGCGCGCCTGGGCAACCGGCATGATCCGCGGCGGGAAGCGCCACCTCGCGACGCGCATGGCGGCGATCTGCGCCGATTCGCCGATCGCGAGGTGGTCGGGGAGCTCGGACCAGAGCGAGCCCGAGAGATCGAAGTTCCACGAGGCGTCAGCCAACTCACCGATGGTGAATCCGTGGCGGCAGGCGTTCGGCGATCGCTCGCGAATGCGGCGGAAGTACTCGAACCAGGACTGGCCCTCCCGCCCATACATCATCGGCTCGGGGTGCGGTACGACATCCCAGGGAGCGGTGGCGACATAGGTGGCCCGGAAGGCGGGGCCCCACTTCAGACCGAGCGCGGTCTGCCCGGCCACCAGCAGCGCCAGCGCCGCCCAGACAGCGACCAGTCGGCGCGGCCTCTTGGACCGGGGCGGGAAGAGCTCGCCGAGCGCGCGCGCGAGCAGCAGTACCAGCAGGAGCGGCACGAAGTCGAACCGCTTCAGCTCCGCGTAGCCGGCCAGATCGCGGTGCAGCGAGGTGATGGCCGTGAACAGCAGGAGCGACGCCGCGAGGTGGTGCATGGTCCACTGGCGCAGCCGCCACGACCACAGCGTCGCGCCGGTGAAGATCGCCACCTGCCCGCCAAACGCAATCGCGCCCAGCGTGGCGAAGGAGAGCGAGAACGGCCGGCTGGCGAGCCGGTAGGCACTGTGGCTCAGGTGGTACGCGAAGCCGGTGCCGAGGGTATCGAGGATCGTCGTCACACCGAGCAGGGTCTTCTTGATCGCGGGCCAGCCGCGCGGAAAGAAGCTTGGCTCCGGGGCGCGAGAACAGCGTGCCCAGGAGCCCACCAGCGCTCTGCGTGGAGGTGACGGCGACGATCAGTGCCCAGACGATCAGCGTG
The DNA here is from genome assembly GCA_009692555.1 of Myxococcales bacterium. Lineage (GTDB taxonomy): Bacteria > Myxococcota_A > Polyangia > Palsa-1104 > SHYY01 > SHYY01. The sequence continues at coordinate 3,720 of SHYY01000071.1, read as the reverse complement.
CCGAAGAAGGCAATCAGCAGGAGCCCGAGATCGCGCGCTCGCCGCGTCGCGTCCCGCTGTGGTGCGATCAGCGCCGCGTAAAAGGCCGCTGCGAGGTCGGGCACGGCCTGCCAGGAGCCCAGTACCGCGAAGGCGGAGAACGCGCCCGCGACGACGCTGTCACGCGCCCTCCAGTCATCGAGGCGCAGCACGCACACGCGCATCACGGCGGCGGCGGGAGCGAGGAAGAGGAAGTTGTCCTCGAGCACGAGGTGGTAGTGCACATCACCCAGGCCGTCATCCAGGCGAGGGTGCAAAGCGCCGCCAGAGTGCGCGCGCGGGTGAGGCGGAAGGTCGTGTCGGCGAGGAGGGCAGAGGCGCCGGCGAAGAACAGGGCGCTGACGAGACGAAAGCCGTCGATGGTCGTGCCGCCCACGGCGCGCGCGATCCATACCCCGAAGAGGTACTGGTGCCCGACGCCGAAATGGCTGTTCCACGGGGGCGATGACCACCCGGCCCGGCCGCTCGCGAAGCCGCTGATGTAGACCCCGTTGTCCCAGTTGATGAGGACAATCGCGCTCGGCCGCGTAAGGACCCAGGCGATCACCAGTCCCGCGAGCGCGAACCCGGCCACCAGCAGGGGCGCCGTGGGCTGCGTTTCCTGTGCGCACCGCGCGCTCGCCATGGAGGTTGGTTTAGTGTGTCCGAAGCGCTCGGGTCAAGCTGGTGCCACCGCAACCGCTGGCGTGTGATCGCGCCCGAGAGGCTGGGGCGATCGACCCTCCCTGGTGAGCGGCCCGAGCTGCGCGGCTACGGCGCCGACGACATCCTCCAGGTCGCGGCCGATGTCGACCGCACCTACCGCGACTTCCAGGCGCTCGCCGAGATCGACGCACGGGAGATCGCGCGGCTCGCCGAGGCCACGGCCGGCACCCTTTCGCTCCCCAGGGCGGGCCCCAGGGACCGGAGAGTCAAGCCCTTCCTTGAAGATCCGCCCCAGGGAGACGCTCTACTCGACGCAGAGCCCCTGCCGGCACGCCGGGCCTTCCGCCCAGCCGGCACACCGGGCACAGACGACGTTCGGCGGCCCGCACCGCCTCTCGAACTGCTCGCCGATCTCGTCCAGCAGGGAGGCGTTGGCCCAGCTCGCCGGCTCGCAGGAGCGGGTCGGGCCTACGTGGCGCGGGACGCGGCAGTCGGAGTCACGCTCGCAGCGCTGCGCCCGTGCGCGGACGCTGCTCGCCGACGCCCGCAGCGTGGCGCAGCCCTGGTCGGCGATCCGCGCCCCCGCGTCCGGCCGCTCATGGGCGCACGCCGGATCGCCGCCCGGGTCCAATCCCTTGCAGGCGGTCAGGACCAGCAGCAGAAGGCTCGCGCTCCGCATTTCGTCGAGATGATCAGGCGGCGGTGCGCCGAGCACCTGGATCACACCCTGCCCCCGTTCACCGCAGGGTCAGCGTGTAGCGTGCGTCGGTGCCCGCCAGCGTCGCGCGCCGCCCGCCCGGCTTCGCCTCCGCGTCCTTCCGCACCACCACCACGAACGGCGCCGCCGCCCCCTCCGGCGCCGCGAAGCCGCTGAACTCCTCGCCCTTCCCCGGCCCGCCCGCGTCGAACACCTTCGCCCCCGGCGCCTTCGCCGGGTCATCGCCCACCACCGTGCCGCCCGGGATCACCACCAGCCGCACATCCACCCCGTCGACGCCCGTCACCGTCCCGGCGAGCGTCCCGCCGCTCCAACCCTCCGGCTGATAGAAGTCGAGATCGTTGGCCCGTGCCAGGTAGCCGTGGATCGGCCGTCCGAGCGGGGCCGCCAGCGCGGTCACCGCGGTGTCGTCGGGCTCGCTCTCCTCGTCGTTCCCGATCGACCGCCAGCTCGCCTTCAACGTGTACTGATCGGTCACGTTCTCCGTCGCCGGATGCCCCACCACCCACACCTCGCGCACCTCGACGTAGAAGTCCCCCGCGTCAAGCCGCTGGTTCGGCAGCACCTCGCCCTCGCCCTCGCCGCCGCCGTCCGCCTCGCCGAGCCGCGCCCCGCTGGCATCCACCAGCGCCGCCCGAAGGTCCATGTTGCGGATCGGCGCCAGCTCGAGCCGCAGCAGCACCGGACCGCGCTCGACGTGGAAGCGGAAGACGTCGCGATCCGACTCCTCGACGCTGCTCCGCCGCCCGATGTTCCCCCGCACCGCGCGCCCGTTGGCGATCAGGTTGGCGAGCTGCGGGCTCGGGTTCGGCTCCACCTCCGCCTCGACCGGCCGCTGCACCGTGTCGTGCCGGTAGAGGTAGCGCGCCGTCACTCCACCGACGGCGAGCACCACCGGCAGCAGGATCAATCCCGCCCACTTCCGGATCTTCATGTTGCGCTCGAACCGGTCGAAGTCCTCGCGCGACGCCAGCGGGATCGCCCCCACCGACGGCTCCCTCCGGTTGGCACCCGGCGAAGTTGTCTCCCGCGGCAGCGGCGACACATCGGGCCCGCGGGCGTCCTCGATCGCCCGCCGCACCTCGTCGATGGTCGCGAAGCGCTCCTCCTTCGCCTTCGCCAGGCAGCGCACGATGATCGCCTCGACCCGCGCGTCCCACTCCAGCAGCGGCGCCCGCACCGACGGCAGCACCAGCGCCTGCGTGAGGTGCTGGGTGATCACCGCCACCGGCGTCGTCCCGGTGAACGGGTACTCCCCGGAGAGCATCCGGTACATCATCGCGCCGAACGAGTAGATGTCCGATCGCTGGTCCGGCTCCTCCGATCGGATCTGCTCGGGCGACATGTAGAACGGCGTCCCGATCAGGCTCCCCCGCGCCGTCACCGCCCCCATCTCCTCGCGCTGGCGCAGCTTCGCCAGGCCGAAGTCGCACACCTTCGCCACGTCGCCCCCGCGCGGCCCCTGCCCGCGCGCCACCAGCACGTTCTCCGGCTTCAGATCGCGGTGGACGATCCCCGCCTCGTGGGCCTCGGTGAGCGCCTCGCACACCTGCGCCAGGAGCGGCGCCGCGCGCAGCCACGGCATCGTCTTGTCGCGCCGCAGGATCTTCCCGAGGTCCTCGCCCCGGATGTACTCCATCACCATGAACAGCGCGCCGTCGGCCTCGCCGAAGTCGAACAGCTGCACCGTGTTCGGGTGGCCCAGCCGCGCCACCGCCTCGGCCTCACGCCGGAACCGCTTCACCACCTCGCGCTCCGTCGAGAGAGCGGGGTGCAGCATCTTCAGCGCGGCGATCTTCCCCATCGCCGTGTGCTGGACCCGGTAGACCGCGCCCATCCCGCCGATCCCGAGCGCCTCCAGCACCCGGTAGCGCCCGTCGATCACCCGCCCGATCATCGGATCCTGCCGCTTCTCCGAATTCTCCGGATCCTCCGAATCCTCCGAATCCTCCGAATCCGCGGTCCCGGCCGACGCCGGACCCTCCCGCGACACGCTCGGGCGCATGTCCGACCCGCAGCGCCCGCAGTAGCGCAGCTCCTCGTCCGGGTACGCCGCCTGGCAGCGCTGGCAGGAAATCACCGGACGACTCTATACCAGCCAAAGCAACAAAGCAGGTGCCGGCGGGCCCGCGGGTGCTTAACGGAGAAGGGGGCCCTCTCCGCTCACGTAGTCGTAGTCGTAGTCGTAGTCGTAGTCGATTCAGGGGCACTCTCGCGCGGGGGATCACCTCTCCGGCACAAGCGCGTGAGCATCTCCACGATGCGGGTCAGCAGCTCCATGGCCTGTCGCCGAGTGTCTTCCAAGGCGAGTTGCAGGA
>SHYY01000283.1 GCA_009692555.1 Myxococcales bacterium | reverse complement strand
AAGGCGATCGTGGATGCCTTGGCGGTCCTGCAACTCGCCTTGGAAGACACTCGGCGACAGGCCATGGAGCTGCTGACCCGCATCGTGGAGATGCTCACGCGCTTGTGCCGGAGAGGTCACCCCCCGCGCGCGAGTGCCCCTGAATCGACTACCACTACGACTACGACTACGACTCCGTGAGCGGAGGGGCCCCCTCCGCCGTCAAGCGCCCGAGGGCAATTTCCTTGTGCGTTCGGGGGCCCTTGGCGTGGTAGGGTGCCGGACCCGTGGATATCGTCATTGGCATCGACCTGGGCACCACCAACTCCTGCGTCGCCGTTGTCGAGGGGGGCAAGCCGGTGGTCATTGCCAACCGCGGTGGCTACAAGACCACGCCGTCGATGGTCGCCGTCGCCGACCAGGGGCGTCGGCTGGTGGGCCACATCGCGAAGCGCCAGGCCATCACCAACGCCGAGAACACCGTCTACGCCGCCAAGCGTCTGATCGGGCGCAAGTGGGGCTCCGACCAGGTCCGGCAGGCGGTCGACGCCTGTCCCTACAAGATCGTCCCTGGCCCGCACGACGACGTCCGCGTCGAGCTGCGCGGGCAGGTCTACGCGCTCCCCGAGATCGCCGCGTTCGTGCTCTCCGAGATGAAGCAGATCGCCGAGTCGCACCTCGGGCACCCGGTCGACAAGGCGGTCATCACCGTCCCCGCCTACTTCAACGACAACCAGCGTCACGCCACCAAGGACGCCGGGCGGATCGCCGGCCTGGAGGTGATCCGGATCATCAACGAGCCGACCGCCGCCGCGCTCGCCTTCGGCCTCGGCAAGAACCTCGAGCGGCGGATCGCGGTCTACGACCTGGGCGGCGGCACCTTCGACATCTCGATCCTCGACATCGGCAACAACGTGTTCGAGGTCGCCGCCACCGCCGGTGACACCCTCCTCGGCGGCGAGGACTTCGACCAGCGGATCATCGACTGGCTGGTGGCCGACTTCCTCGCGCAGCACAACATCGATCTGCGCAAGGACAAGATGGCGCTGCAGCGCCTGAAGGACGTCGCCGAGAAGGCCAAGTGCGAGCTCTCCTTCGCCGGGCAGACCGACATCAACCTGCCGTTCATCATCTCCACCGGTCGCTCCGACGCGCTGCACCTCAACTGCACGCTTTCGCGGGTCCACTTCGAGGAGCTGACCGCGGATCTCGTCGCGCGCAGCGTGGCGATCTGCCGGAGCACGCTCGAGGAGGCGAAGATCGACCGTGGCGAGATCGACGACATCGTCCTGGTGGGCGGGATGACCCGCATGCCGGCGGTGCAGGCGGCGGTGGCGGAGTTCTTCGGGCGCGCCCCCTCGAAGGGCGTCCACCCGGACGAGGTGGTGGCGCTCGGCGCCGCGATCCAGGCGTCGATGCTGACCGAGCGCGACTCCCAGCTCCTGCTCCTCGACGTCACCCCCCACTCGCTCGGAATCATGATTGTCGGGGGCTACTTCCATAAGCTGATCGAGAAGAACACCACCATCCCCACCTCGAAGGGGCACGTCTTCACCACGGTCAAGGACAACCAGACCCAGGTGAAGATCCTGGTGCTGCAGGGCGAGTCGGAGCGCGCGGAGGAGAACGAGCTGCTCGGCGAGTTCATCCTCACCGGGCTGCGCCGCGCGCCCAAGGCGCAGGTGGAGATCGAGGTGGCGTTCGAGATCTCCGCCGACGGGATCGTCTCCGTCGCGGCCAAGGATCTCGAGACCGGCATCGCCCAGCAGATCACGATCACCGCCACCAGCGGCCTGACCGAGGACGAGGTCAAGCGGATGGTCGACGAGTCGCGCGAGTACCGCGTGGACGTCAAGGTGGACGAGGAGCTGGAGAAGCTGAAGCAGGAGGTCGCGCGCAACATCGCCGAGGTCGAGGACCTCTTCCCGCAGGTCGAGGAGGCGGTGGCGGGGAGCGACTTCGGGAGCGACGCGATCAAGCGGGCGCGCGCGGTGATCGAGCGGGCGCGCGAGGCGATCGCGTCGCGGGACGCCCGGATGATCGCCGATTCGCGCGAGGCGCTGCAGCGCACCCTGAACATGTTCCGGGGAGTGGTGTCGAAGGCACGCGGGGGATGATCTTCGGAGAAGGGTCGGGAGCCGGGGGAAAAGGGTGCGCTCCGGGCGGGGCTCCGGGCGGGTGGAACGAGCGCCGCGGATGACCGCGACCCGCGAGCTGGCGGAGATCATCGATCGCGGCGCGGATCGGTACGACGCTGGCGATCTCGAGGGCGCCGCTCTGCTGTGGCGCGAGGCGCTGGCGCTCTCTCCCGAGGACGTACGGGCTCGCGCCTACCTCGCGTGGGCCCTGGCGCGCCTCGCGGACGAGGTGGGCGGGGAGGCCGCGCGCGATCCCGCCGGCGAAGACTCGGCGACCCAGGTTCTTGGACCGATCGCGCGGGCCCGGGGCGGGCGCGGCAGCCTGGGCCTGGCGCTCGATGACGAGCCGCTCCAGAGCGACGGGGAGGATCTCGGAGTGGACGCCGAGCCGACGCGGCAGCGCGGAGCTCCGGGGCGACCGCTGCTCCACGAGGAGCCCCCGGTCGAGGACGAGCCGACCCACAGCTACCCGATCGACCTCCTTTCTCCCCTCGCGGACGGCGATCCGATCGCGCTCTCCGACGAGCGGCGCTCGCCAAGACCGCTTGAACTCCCGACCCCGCGCCACTTGCGCCTCGGCGAGGACGACGAGCACGGGCAGGAGAAGACCCCGACGGGCATCGGAGGTCCGGGGCCCCGCGCTGGCGAGGACTTCGGGGCAGACCTGATGGCCGAGCTGGCCGCCGAGCAGGCTGCCGCCGACGACGGCGGCGACGAGCTGGAGATGGTGATCGAGATGGAGGTGGGCGAACCGGGGGAGCTGCAAGGTCCCCCGCCGCTCTCGCAGGGCGCGCCCACGCCGACGCGCGACGAGATCTCGCGCCGCTGGCGGATCGGCCCCGAGGACGACCCGCTCGTCGAGGCCCGCGCGGCCCTCGAGGCGGGGGAGGAGGAGCGCGCATTCTCCGTGGCCGAGAAGGTGGTGGCCTGGGTGGCCGGCATCGACGCGCCGGAGCTGACCGCGCACCACGAACTGCTGCTCCGGATCTATGAACGTCCCCTCGGTGATCGTACCCGGGTGCTCGCCGTCGCGGCCATGCCCCACGACCTGCACCCGCGCGCCGCCTTCCTCCTCTCGCGGGTCGACGGTACGCTCACCCTCGACGACCTGCGCGACGTGAGCGGGATGCCACACCTCGAGGCGACCCGGCTACTCGCGGTCCTTCTCCACCGCGGCGCCCTGGTGGCGATCGCCCACTGAGGACGGAGCGGGCCGCGAAGGGCTACTGCGAAGGCTTGCCGCCGTTGATGTTCAGCACAGCCACCGAGTCGGGGTAGAGCACCGCGCTGAACTTGCCGACCGATACCATCTGCCCGTCGACGAGGCCCGCCCCCTCGACCTCGACCTTGCCCGGCTTGACGTTGAGCGCGGCGTAGAGCCCGAGCCGGTCGGTGCCGCTGCTGGCGCGCCCCGAATCGGGGAGCGTGTTGTAGGGGTTGCCGTTGAAATAGGTGAAGCGATCGCCTGCCGGTTTCACGCCCACCTGGATGTTGCCGAGCCGAAAGTTGTCGCAGTCGTGCACCTCGCCCGCGACGGCGCCGAGGCCGCGCGAGATGCCGCCCGAGAGGCCGGCGACGTTCGGGATGTTGCCGTAGTCGGCCTGCGAGAGGACGTTCACGTTGAGCTGGTACTTCGGGGCGGCCATGTCGGAGGTGTCGAGGCAGTCGGTCGCCTGCGGGTCGCCGCTGCACGACCGATCGTCGCTGGCGAGGTAGACATTCCAGGTGACGAGGACCGCCCAGGTGGGGTCGGCCTTGGCCTCCTTGCCGGAGGTACGGATCACCAGCGGCGTGTTGGTCGGCAGCCCGGCGATGGCGAAGCGCGGCTCCCAGCGCAGGCGCGGATCGCAGGCCGGGGTGTTGTTGACCAGGTGGCAATACTTCTTGTCGTCGCTGCGGCCCTCGAGTCCATCGCTGCAGGCGGGCGCCTTGCAGGCCGCGGGGGCGATCGGGACGCAGCCGATCTGGGGATCGGTGTCGCAGGCGCGGAACTTCGCGAAGTCTTTCGCCGCGCCCGGCACGAAGTCGACCGTCGTCGCGGGGACCACCTGGGGGGCCTGGTCGGGGTCGGCGCCGCCGATCAGATCGGCCGCCTTGAAGACCTGGATGGTGACGGTGGAGTTCGAGGTCCCCGACGAGAAGGGGTGGACGAAGCCGGTCAGGGTGACCTTGTCGGGCGTGGCCGGGCGCATCTTCGGGGCGGCGGTGAGGCACGCCAGGTTCGGCTTCGGGGCGCCGGCCTTGTCGCAGAACTCGGTCACGTCGCCGCACTTGGTGCGCACCGCGTCCACGGTGGGCTTGGTCAAGCAGACCGATCCGAACTTCTGGGTGCTGCCGAGGCACTCGACGGTGCTCTGGGTACCTCCGCCGCAGGCGACGAGGAGCAGCGCGGCGACGAGAAAGAGACGCGAAGGCATGGACACTCCTGCTTGAGCGCCCGATGGTAGGTGGGCCCTCTTTGGGGTGTCAAGCCTCACCCCGCCCTCGGGTGCTTAACGGCGGAGGGGGTCCCTCTTGCTGGCTCTTGCTCGTCACGTAGTCGTAGTCGTAGTCGTAGTCGTAGTCGGTCCGTCCGCAGCGATGGAAATCGAACTTCCTCCCGCAACAATTCCTCGTGCCAACCGACAACCCTAGCCACACAGGAGGATGCCCATGCTGGCCTACCAGAAGCTCGACGTCTATCGCCGCGCCGTCGAGTTCCTCGCCCTTGCGTCGCAGATCGCGACGAGCGCTCCCAGGGGAACTCGTTTCTCACCGATCAGCTCAAACGTGCGGCGCTCTCCATCCCCTTGAACATCGCCGAGGGAGCGGGCCGGTTCGGAGCGCCGGATGGCGCCCGCTTCTACAGCATCGCCCGGGGCTCCGCGATGGAGTGCAAGGCGATCGTGGAT
>SHYY01000282.1 GCA_009692555.1 Myxococcales bacterium | reverse complement strand
ATGGCGCCCGCTTCTACAGCATCGCCCGGGGCTCCGCGATGGAGTGCAAGGCGATCGTGGATGCCTTTGCGGTCCTGCAACTCGCCTTGGAAGACACTCGGCGACAGGCCATGGAGTTGCCGACCCGCATCGTGGAGATGCTCACGCGCATGTGCCGGAGAGCTGATCCCCCGCGCGAGAGTGCCCCTGAATCGACTACGACTACGACTACGACTACGTGAGCGGAGGGACCCCCTTCTCCGTTAAGCACCCGGCGGCCGGTTCCCGGTTGACGGCGGCGGACCAGGGGAACCACCATCACCGTCGTGGCGAACCAGAGCGATCGACCCGCTGCTTGCTTTCCGACGGTGATCGCGCTTGGGCTGGTGCTGTCCTTGCCCGGCTCGGCGCGCGCCGATTCGCGGGGCGCGCTCGACGAGACGATGGGGCGCTACTTCGCGTCGGAGGAGGCGCAGGGGTACGCGTGGATCGCCGCCGGCGATGCCTCGCTCGTCGCCGGCGGAGCGCTGATCGCCCAGAGCAACGGCGTGCTGCGCGGGATGTCCTACCCGCTCCTGGCCGTCGGGGCGATCCAGTTCATCGCCGGGCTGTCGTCGCTGACGCGGACCCAGGGGCGACTGGCTGCGCTGCGCGGCGACCTCGCCACGGGGCCGGCGGCGGTGCGGGACATGGAGGCGAAGCGGATCGGCGGGATCAATCGCCTCTTCAAGCTGATCTTCTACACCGAGCTGTCGCTGCTGGGGCTGGGGGCGGCGGGCGCCGGCCTGGGATACGGCATCCATCAGGACCAGCTCCTCGGCGCCGGGATCGGGGTGGTGGTGGAGGCGGCGCTGATGCTGGTGCTGGATCACTTCGCCGAGCGGCGGGCGCACCGCTACGCCGACGGCCTCGGGGCGATCCCCTTCACCGCCCTGCCGGGGGCCGAGGGGTCGGCGCTGGTGGTTGGATTCGCGCGCCGGTTCTGAGGCGGCGGTTGGCTACGCCGCGTCGCTGCGCTCGATCACCGCCAGCGCCTCGACGTGTGGGGTATGGGGAAGCATGTCGTAGGGGGTCGCGCTGCGCAGGGCGCCGTAGCCGAGCGTTGCGAGCACCGCGAGATCGCGCGCCAGCGTCGCGGGGGCGCAGCTGACGTAGAGGATCGTTCGCGGCGCGAGACGGGCGCAGGCTTCGAGGACCGCGCGATCGGCGCCCTTGCGCGGCGGGTTGAGCACGATCACCTCGGCGCCCTGGCCGACGATCGACGGGTCGCCGAGGAGGCGAGCCGCGTCGCCGGCAAGGAAGGTTGCGTGGGCCGCGTCGTTCAGGTCGGCCCCGGCGCGGGCGTCGGCCACCGCCCCTTCGTGCTCCTCGATCCCGATCACCTGCGCCGCCCGCGGGGCGAGGGTGAGGGCGATCCCGCCGATGCCGGTGTAGACGTCGATCACCCGCTCGGTCCCGGTGAGCGCGGCGGCGGCGGCGACGTCGGCGTAGAGGCGCGCCGCGATCCCGCGGTTGACCTGGCAGAAGGCGCGCGGCGAGAGGCGCAGGCGGACGCTCCCGATGTCCTCCTCGATCGCCTGGACACCGACCAGAATCAGGTCGCGCTCGGCCTCGCCGAAGAGGACATTCCCGGGCGCGGGCTGCAGGTTCTCGATCACTCCGACCACCCGGGGGTCGGCGGCGGAGAGCGATCGCGCCAGCTCGGCGATCCCGTGGCCGCCGCGGCGCGCCACCACCAGCACCGCCAGCACCTCGCCGCGAAAGTTCACGCGCAGGACGGCGTGGCGGAGATCGCCCTCGCGGGTACCCTCGTCGTAGGGGAGTACGCCGCACGCGGTGGCGAGCGCGGCGAGGCGGCCGGCGACCTCGTCCAGCGGCGGCTCGGCGACCGCGCAGCCGGCGAGATCGATCACCTCGTGCGAGCGCGGGGCGTAGGCGCCGAGGATCACTCCACCGTCGCTGCGAGCCGCCACCAGCTTGGACTTGTTGCGGTAGCCTTCGCTCCGCGGCGAGGCGACGCAGGGGGCGACCTCGCGGCCGATGGACAGTAGGCGGCATGCGGCCAGCGCCTCGGTCAGGCGCGCCCGCTTGTGCTCGAGCTGGCGGGCGTAGACGAGGTGCTGAAGCACGCAGCCCCCGCAGCGGCCATAGGCGGGACAGGCCGGTTCGACGCGATCCGGAGCGGCCACCTCGAGGCGGAGGCGGCGCGCCCAGACGTCGGCGCGGTGCGGCGAGAGGTGCTCCACCTCGGCCACCACGCGCTCGCCGGGCAGGGTCATGGCGACGTGCAGGCGCTGCTCGCCGACCCGGCCGACTCCGGCTCCCTCCTCGTCGAGGGTTTCAATGGCGACGGTGACCGCGTCCCCCTTGATCATGGCGTCAATGTAACGCATCTTCGCGACCGTGGATCGCCCTCTCACCGTCGTCGCGCTCTCGGGAGGCGTGGACAGCGCCACCGCGGCCGGCCTGCTGGTGGAGGCGGGGGAGCGGGTGGTCGGGATCTCGATGCGCCTCTACGACGCGCGCGGGACGGCGGCCTCCTCGGGCGGGCGCTGCTGCGGACCGCGCGATCTCGAGGACGCGCGCCAGGTGGCGGCGCACCTCGGGATCCCGTTCTACGTGGCCAACTACGAGGAGGACTTTCAGCGGACGGTGATCGCTGATTTCGTCGCCGAGTACGCCCGCGGGCGCACCCCGAACCCGTGTGTCCGCTGCAACCAGCACGTCAAGTTCACCCCGCTGCTCCGCCGTGCCCACGCGCTCGGGGCGACGGTGCTGGCTACCGGGCACTACGCGCGCATTGCCCTCGGCCCCGAGGGACCGCAGCTGGCACGGGCGCGCGACGCGGCCAAGGATCAGTCCTACTTCCTGTTCGGAATGCCGCGGGCGGCGCTGTCGGAAGTGCGCTTCCCGATCGGAGAGCTGACCAAGGAGGAGGTGCGGGCGCACGCGCGCCGGCTCGGGATCCCGACGGCGGACAAGCCGGAGTCGCAGGAGATCTGCTTCGTCCCCGACGGGGATCACGCCGGGTTCGTCGCGGCGCGGGCCGAGGCGCGGCCGGGGCCGATCGTCGACCAGGCGGGGCGCGAGGTGGGACGGCACGAGGGGGTCCACGGCTTCACCGTCGGGCAGCGGCGCGGGCTGGGATCGCTCGCGCCGGGGGAGCGCGGCGAAAAGCCGGCGCCGCGCTACGTGGTGGCGCTGGATGCGCGGGCGGGGACGGTGACGGTGGGCGATGCGGCGGCGCTCGGGCGCTCCGAGCTGACCGTCGAGGAGGTGGTGTGGTGGCAGGCGCCCCCGTCGGATACGCGGGCGGCGGTGCAGATCCGCCATCGTCATCCGGCGCGGTCGGCGCGGGTGACCCCGGACGGGCCGGGGCGGGCGCGCGTGGTGTTCGAGGCGCCGGAGCGGGCGGTGGCGCCGGGGCAGGCGGCGGTGTTCTATGATGGGGATCGCGTGATGGGCGGCGGGTTCATTGCCTGAAATCCTGAAGGAGTTCAAATGGCTGGCGAACCGGTGACGATCTACGGCAAGGACACCTGACCCTACACCACCAGCGCCCGTGCGGCGCATGCGGCCAAGGGGAGCGAGGTGCGGTACCTCAACGTGCGCGCGGATCCGTCGCTGCTCGACGAGATGCTGGTGCTCTCCGGCGGCCAGCGGCGGGTGCCGGTGATCGTCGAGGACGGGAAGGTCACCGTCGGCTTCGGGGGAACCTGAGGGATCTAGCGGGCGGCCGTGTGCCGCCCCCGAGGCACCACGGAAGGCTCACTCCTCGGGTGAGAGGGCGATCGCCATCACCTGGGTGACCGTCGCGCCCTGGACGGAGCCGAGGGCCGCGTCGAACTCGGCGCGGTCGAGGAACACGCCGCGGCAGCGCAGGCAGTACTCGATGTGCACCGGGCCGATGTCGACGGCCTTGAGCCCGCCCTTGCAGGCTGGGCAGGCAGTGGCGGTCTTTGCCGGGACCGGCGTCCGGCCGCCCTCCAGCGCGGTGCGCAGGCGGCGCAGCTCCTCTGGCGGGACGGCGGCGAGCTGCTCGAGCTCGCGGTGATCGAGCCACAGCCCGCCGCAGGTCCGACAGAGATCCACCTCCACGCCACCGAAGAGATCGCGGTCGAGCGCCGCATTGCACTTGATGCAGTCCATGTCGCTCCTGAGCGTCGGCGGATGATACCATGCACGCGTGGATTCCGACCGGGAGGCCTACGCGGCCCTCGAAGCCCTGCTCGGCCATCGCTTTGCAAATCCGGGGCTGCTGGAGCGCGCGCTCACCCACAAGTCCTTCTTGAACGAGAACCAGGCGGCGGTGGCGACCGGGCGCGAGGACAACGAGCGGCTCGAGTTCCTCGGCGACGCGGTGATCGCGCTCGCGATCGGGCACCTGCTGATGGAGTCGTTTCCGCTCCGCAGCGAGGGGGAGCTGTCGAAGACGCGCGCGCAGATCGTGAGCGAGCCTGGGCTGGCCGAGGTGGCGCAGGGGCTGGGCCTCGGCGAGTGGCTCTTCCTCGGCAAGGGAGAGGAGCAGACCGGGGGGCGGCGCAAGCCGTCGCTGCTCGCCGATGGGTGCGAGGCGGTGCTGGCGGCGGTCTACCTCGACGGGGGCTTCCCGGCGTCGCTGCAGGTGGCGCGCAACCTGTTCGGCGCGGTGGTGCAGGCGGCCCAGGAGGTGGGCGGGTCGGATTACAAGACGCGGCTCCAGGAGCGCGCGCAGGGCGACCTCAGGGTCCCGGCGCGCTACGCGGTGATCGCCACGACCGGGCCGGACCACGACCGGACCTTCGAGGTGGCGCTCCACCTCGGCGAGCGCGAGTACGCGCGGGCGACGGGGAAGAGCAAGAAGGAGGCGGAGCAGCGGGCGGCCGAACGGGCGCTGGCGGTGCTCGATCTCGAGGCGGCCGTGGGGGCGTGAAGCGCGCCGAATTCTGTTGATCTTCGCGGGCGGCCCGCTCAGGGCCCGCGAATGAGCAAGTCGATCGATGATCGCGGTCGAGGCGCCCGGATGGCGAGGCGACGGCGAGGACCGGAGGGGAGCCTCCCCCCAAATCGATCCTGGGGGCAAGCCCCCACTCGACGGATGTGACCCGAGGACCGGAGTCGG
>SHYY01000070.1 GCA_009692555.1 Myxococcales bacterium | reverse complement strand
CCGTTGCCGTTGCCGTTGCCGTTGCCGTTGCCGTTGCCGTTGCCGTTGCCGTTGCCGTTGCCGTTGCCGTTGCCGTTGCCGTTGCCGTTGCCGTTGCCGTTGCCGTTGCCGTCCCCGTTGCCGTTGCCGTTGCCGTTGCCGTTGCCGTTGCCGTTGCCGTTGCCGTTGCCGTTGCCGTTGCCGTTGCCGCTTCCCCTCACCGTCGGGCGAGCAGCTTCGCCAGCACCTCGTCACGCACCAGCGGTGCGAGGCCGCCGCCGCCGAGGATATTGACGATCTTGCCCGGGGCCGCGCGGCACGCTCCGCCCGACGGGCGCGCCGCCACGCCGAGGCTGGTGTAGATCGAACGATCGACATACAGATCGCGCCAGGTCACTCCGTCCTGGCCCGCGACCAGGTGGCGCTCCGGACGGAAGGCAATCAGATCCTGCGCCACCCACGCATCGCGCGGATCGTCGACGGCGGCGGCCACCAGCTCCGCCCATCCGAGTGGCCGTCCGGCCTCCATCACCACACCCGCTCGCTCGGCGGCGGCCGCGTCGTGGTGGGCGCCGAGGAAGACGCTCCGCCCGCCGTAGTCCCAGCTTCGCTTGAGCACGAAACGATCGCCCTCGCCCGCCACGACCTTCGGGAGATCGGCGATCGGTTCGCCCGCCGGACCGAGGGTGGCGCCGCGCGCGAGGAGCCGCGTCCAGGGCAGCGCCCGGGCGATCGCGGCCCGCTCCCGGTCGTCGAGGCCGAGCTTCGCGGCGTCCGCGTCACCGTCGCTGCGGCCGGCGGGCGAGAGGTGGCCGAGCAGCCCCTTGACCTCGAGGTGGCTGGCGATCGGGTTCAAGATGAAGTGGCGCCGCGGCGCGAGGCAGGCGCGGGCGAAGGCGGAGCCGGGATCGAGGCGACGGGCGAACACATGACGGTAGATGAGATCGTGCCGCCGGCCCTGGATCCGGAGGTGCCCCTCACCGTCGCTGTGCGCGTCGTCCGGGGTGGCGAGGACGGCCGGGCAACCGAGCTCCCCCCAGCGCTTCGCGTAGTGCATCAGCTCGCCCTGCTGGGCGTCGCCGGCGCGGTGGACGATGGCGATGCTCGGCTGCGCCGCGGTGCCGCCGAGGCGGCGGTAGTGTTCGAGGAGGGAGGCGAGGAGATCGTCGGTGTTGCGACCGTTCTCGTCGCACAGCGCCGCGATCGCCGCCTGGTCCATGCCGTGCGCGGGCCCAACGGTGCGCAGGAACGACTCGGCGATGATGTCGGAGTAACCCTGCATCGCCGGGATCGTGGCGTTGACCTCGAGCGCACGGTGGCGCCCGTCGATGTCGATCAGGTAGTCGACGCGCGCGGTGGCGAGGAACTCCGCCTCGCGCCAGGTGGCGAGCGCCTCGGCTTCGAACGGCGCGAAGCTGTGGAACAGGCGGGCGCGATCGGCCGCCCCCGGGTCGGACATCAACCAGCGGGTGAGCCGCACCAGCGCAGCGACCAGCGCGTGGGCGTCGGCCTCCATCGCGGTTCGCTCGGCGAGCGACATCCCCTCGGGCGTGAGCAGCGGCGGGATCGGGACGATCCTTCCATCGCCGGTTCGCACCACCGCGCCCCCCTCGGCGGCGGACACGGCGTGGCGGCGACCGAGCGCGGCACGCTCCTCATCGGAGAGCGCCGCGAGCCAGGCGGCGAAGGTGCGAGCAGGCGTCATGACAGCGCTCTCAGGATCCAGCATTTGAGGTACTCCGTCTCCGGTACACCGACGAGCGATGGGTGATCGCGACCCGCACCGCGCTGCTCGACGAGCTGCAGCGGGCGCCCGACGTCGCGGGCCGCGGCCTCCACCACCGACGCGAAGCGATCGCGGGTCAGCCGGCCCGAGCACGAGCAGGTGATCAGCACCCCGTTCGGGCGGAGGAGGCGCAGCGCGCGCAGGTTCAGCTCCTTGTAGCCGCGCTCGGCGGCGGGCAGCGCGCTCGCCCGCTTCGCCAGCGCCGGGGGATCGATCACCACCAGGTCGAAGCGCTTTCCCTCGCCCTCGAGCTCGCGCAAGGCGTCGAAGGCGTTGGCGCAGCGGGCGGTGAGCGCGACCCCGTTGAGAGTCGCGTTCTTGCGGGCGCGATCGATCGCCACGGGAGACTCATCGAGGGCGGTGACGCGCGCCCCGGCGCGGGCGAGGGCGAGCGCGAAGCCCCCGTGGTAGGTGAAGGCGTCGAGCGCCTCAGGGGCACCTTCCACGCAGCTCGCGGCGCGCGCGTGGTTCTCCTGCTGGTCGAGGAAACCGCCCGTTTTCCCGTCGGTGAGCACGTCCGTCTCCATCGCGCTGCCCGCGTCGTGCCAGGCCACCAGGGTGGGGCCGGTGCCGCGCAGCACGCCGCTCCGCCGCGGCAGCTCCTCGAAGTCGCGCGCAGCCCCGTCGTCGCGGGCCACCACCAGTCGCGCTCCGAGTCGCCGTGCGACGATCGCGGCGATCGCCTCCTCGCGCGCGTCCATCGCGGTCGCCGCGGTCTGGATCACCGCGACGTCTGCGTAGCGGTCGACGAACAGGCCGGGCAGCAGGTCGGCCTCGCCGTGGACGACGCGGCAGGCGTCCCACGAGGATACGAAGGCGCGCCTCCGATCGATCGCCTCGCCGATTCGCCGATCGATCAGCGCCTCGATTTCGTTGGGGGCGACCGCCTCCCGCGCGACCAGCCGGAGGGCGATCCGCGAGCGCTCCGACCACAGCGCGGTGCCCCCGTCGCGCCGCCCGTCGCTGACCCGCACGATGTCGCCGGCAGCGTCGGGCCCGCGCACCACGTCGGCGCGCCGCACCCACGGGTGTCCGCCGAGGAGACGGGCCAGAGCGCCGGGAGTGATCGTGACGGTGGGAGGCATCCGGAGGCGACTAGAGCACAACGGGAACGGGAACGGGAACGGGAACGGGTTGTGCTAGCTTCGCACCGTGAGCTCGATCAATCTCTTCACCCGCGAGATATCGATCAAGATCGTCTATTACGGGCCCGGCCTCGGCGGGAAGACCAGCTCGCTGCAGTACGTTCATCGCGCGCTGAAGCCCGACTCGCGCGGCCAGCTGGTGTCGCTGGCGACGGGCGCTGACCGCACGCTCTACTTCGACTTCCTCCCGGTGAAGCTGCCGAAGCTGCGCGGGTATTCGATCCGCGTCCAGCTGTACACCGTCCCCGGACAGGTGCACTACAACGCGACCCGCAAGCTGGTGCTGGCGGGCGCCGACGGGATCGTCTTCGTCGCCGACTCGCAGGTCGCGCGCGACGCAGCCAACAACGAGAGCCTCGAGAACCTCGGTGAGAACCTGGCCGAGCAGGGGCTGCGCCTCGCCGACACGCCGCATGTGCTGCAGTACAACAAGCGCGACCTCCCCGACGCGATGGGGATGGCCGATCTCGACGCGCGCCTGAACCGCCACCGTGTTCCGAGCTTCGAGACCGTCGCCGCCGCGGGCAAGGGGGTGTTCGATTCGTTGAAGGCGATCACCACCCTCGTGCTGAACGATCTGCGACGGCGCGGCCTGTGGGACGGTGGGTCGGTCGCGCCGCGGCAGACGCCGTCGCCCGAATTCCGCGAGGACCCCGAGTCGATCGGCCACAAGCTGGCCGCGCTGTCGGAGGCCGCCGACGCGATGTCGGACCTCGAGGCGCCGCCGTTCGATCTGCGCAAGACCACCGTGGTGATGTCGCCGGGGATGCCGCCGCTGAGCGGGATGAACCGCCGCGGAGGGCCCGGGCTGTCCGACATCCTCCCGCTCGGGATGGCGCGCGAGGCGGCGATCGCCGTCGAGAACGAGATCGATCGGGGCGACTACGCGCTGGCGATCCGGGTGGCGGTGCGCGCCTTCACCGACGCGGCGGCCCACGCAGCCTCGGGCGTGGGCGACGAGGCGCCGATGCTGCATGCGCTGCTCCTCGGCCTCCCGGGGGAGCGCTACCTCCGCTTTCGCGACATCGCGCGGCGCGCCGAAGGGGGCGCCTCGTCGAGCGCGGACGCCCTTTTCGCGCTCTTCTTCCTCGTCGACGCGGCGCTCCGGAAGTAGTCCCGAACGGCTCTCAAGAGGTGTCGATCAAAGGCCCCTGAAACCCATTCGGCCTGAGCTTGTCGAAGGCCGATTCGCCGTCGGTGGAGCCCTTCGACTCCGCTTCGCTCCGCTCAGGACGAACGGGCGTTGATCGACGGCTCTCAGTCCGCGAAGCGGATCGCGCCGAGATGGATCAGCTTCTTCAGGGCGCGCATCGTCTCGAGCTCGCCGATCGGCGTCAGCACCACCAGGGCGCCGACGTCCCAGCGGCCGTTGATCCGTCCCGCGATGGCGCGCTCGCGACGGTCGAGGTTCAGCCGGGCAAGCCGCTCGCGGGGGACCGCCAGCACCGGGACGTGGTAGGGCGGGATGAGCTGGTAGAGCTCGGCGAGCTGCTCGTCACGGGCGCGGTGCTGGAGGTCGCGCGCGCCCTGGCGAAACGGGTCGAGGTCGAGCGCGCTGTGCAGGAGCGGGGCCGCCTCCTCGTATTGTCGCTCGCCGATCAGCACGCCGGCGCTCCGCACCAGCGCGTCGACCGGCGACTCGGCGCTCGGCTCGGCCGGCGACTGCACCTGCGCATCGACCGCCAGCAGGCCGCGCCGCCACGCCTGGAAGAGCTCCTCGTAGACCTGGTAGCGATCGGCGCCCTGCCGCGCCCACAGCTCGCCGAGCGCCACCGGCTCGCCGAGCGCCAGCAGCTCGTCGAGGATCGGCAGCCCGTCGGCATGCCCCAGCGCGTGCACCTGGCAGTAGTCCGATGGGAACACCGCCACGATGCGCTGCCACTCGTCGAGCCGCCGGATCCCCTCCATCAGCACCTCGCGCAGATCGATCGGGCACGCGAGCGTGAGCTGGCCGCCCCGCGCTCCACCGTCGCCCCCGTCGACGAACACCGCGCCCTCGGAGAAGTGGAAGCGCCCTTCGCGCCACAGGAAGAGGCCGAGGAGGGCCCGCCGCGCGTGCTCGGCGATCGCCTGGTCGAGCCGCTCCGGGTCCACCCCTTCCTCTTGCGCCACCTCCGCCAGCGGTCGCCCGGTGCGCTCCGCCGCCAGCCGCGCGCGCGCCAGCCGCGGTGGGTCGAGCAGCCCCAGCGCGAGCAATGTCGGGCCCAGGTCAAGAGAGCGTGCGTCGTCGCTGGCGACCGCGGTGATCTGCCCGCCCTCGACCCGCAGGAAGCGCTCTTCGAACTCCAGCGACACCGAGAGCCACCCGGTGCGCCGCGAGTCGTGCAGCCACTGCAGCACGTCCGGGAGCGGCATCGTGCTGAAGGTCCCGGCGAGCGGCATGGGTGGGCCTAGGAGCCTGTTGGGGTGATGCGCCTGCTGCGGCAGCCGATCCCTTCGGCCAGGCTTTGTCCCTCCTCCTCGAATTGCAGAAAGCAGTGCATCGTCGTCGCTCCTCGCCTGGCCTCGGTGTCGGCTGCCTCGCTACGGCGCCTCACCCCAGCAGGCTCCTGGTGTCCCGACACAGACGCTCGCAGTAGAAAAAGGCCGCGCACGGCCGCCGCCCGGCGGCAAGTGCCGCCGTGAGAAGGGGGGGGACCCAGGCGGCTTTGCCGACGGGGCGGCGCGGCACGCCCCGTGGGATCATGGCTAGTGTTCTGGCTGAGAAATTCTGCAAAGAATTTCTCGGACAGGACACTAGCGGTAGTTGTTGTACGGGTCGGGAGCGGGCTTGGGCACGATCGGAGGCGGCTCGCCCTCGTCGAGGGCGAAGATCTTGACGTCGTCTTCGCTGCGGCGCCCGCTCGAGATCCGGGTGAGGATCGAGAGCACGTTGCGCTTGAGGTCGTCCATCGAGGTGGCGGTGGCGCCGCCCTCGAGGACCTTGCCGAGGTAGGACTCGCCCTCGGTGGAGTCGGTGCGGATCACGCGCAGGTAGCGCGGGTCCGACCCGTCGACGTAGAGCTTGTCGCGCGTCGGGCAGTGCTCAAGCGCGTCGCGCAGCTTGTTGTCGACCTTCACGCCGACGAAGAACTTTCTCTGGAGCTCGATTCGCATCGGGACGGCCGCCACGCTAGCATCCCTGCCGGTGGATCGTCAAACGCCGTCGCTCGAGGTGAGAGTCCGCGTGGAGCCGGCCGCGCGTCAGGCGTGGCTGGTCTACCTCCTTCGCTGCGCCGACGGCACGCTCTACGCGGGGGCGACCAACGACCTCGCCCGTCGCCTGCGAGCGCACGCACGAGGCACGGTGAAGTACACCCGCGGTCGGCTGCCGGTGGCGGTCGCCTGGAGCGAGGTGGTGGGGGAGCGTGGCGCGGCGCTGTCGCGGGAGGCCGGGGTGAAGCGCCTCTCCCGGCGCAAGAAAGAGGCGCTGGCCCAGGACATCGACGCAGCGGCGACTTGATGCTTGTGTCGGGGCGGCCCCCTTGTTATGGAAAACCATGCGCTCGCTCCTCCTGACAGCATTCCTCGCTTCCGCCGTGGCGGGTTCGCTCGCCGGCTGCGGCCCGCCGCCCGATCCCTGCCTGACCCTCAAGCCCAAGTTCTCCGAGGTGAAGCAGAACGTTTTCAAGGTGTCGTGCAACTTCACCAGCTGCCACAACGCCGGCAGCCACAAGGGCATGCTCGACCTGGAGACGGA
Organism: Myxococcales bacterium; assembly: GCA_009692555.1. Taxonomy (GTDB): domain Bacteria; phylum Myxococcota_A; class Polyangia; order Palsa-1104; family SHYY01; genus SHYY01. Next base: position 21,963 of record SHYY01000070.1, on the reverse strand, counting down.
TGCCTACGCGGCGCTGCTCGACGTCGACCCGGCGGGCGATCACGCGGCCGCCGCGAAGAGCCGCGGGTGGAAGCGCATCGTCGCCAGCAGCCCGTCGACCAGCTACCTCTACCAGAAGCTGACCTTCCCGGGCGCAAGCGATCCCGATCTCGGCAAGCGGATGCCCGAATCGAACCCGTCCCTGGAACAGGAGCGCCTCGACCAGGTGCTGTGCTGGATCCGACGGGGCGCACCGAACGACTGAGACGTGTCCCGTCTGGATCAGCGGCAGAAGGGGCGATAGAACTTGTTGCGGCGCAGCATCTTGCTGCGGGCGTCGAGATCGATCCCCGCGCGGTGACGGCGCCAGGCGGCGAGCGAGTCCGCGCTGCCACCGCCATCGAGGAGCGCGAGGAGGGCCGGCGCGTCGTCGGCGGTGAGGAGGTGCACCTCGAGCAGATCGAGATCGCACAGCGCCTCGCGCTCCGCGGCGCCCGAAGGCGGCCTCTCCAGCGCTGCCTCGGCGAAGCGCTTGACCTCCTCGGGGCCCACCGCTCCCGCCTGCCAGCGACGGAGCAGCGCGGCGATCGCGCCCGGTCCGTGCGCGATCAAAACAGCGAGCCCTGATTGGCGCGCATCGGCAGGCGGAGATGCTCGAAGGCGCGGCGGGTGGCGATCCGGCCGCGCGAGGTGCGCTGCAGGAAGCCCTCCTGGAGCAGGAACGGCTCGTAGACGTCCTCCAGCGTCGAGGACTCCTCCGACACCGCGGCGGCGAGAGACTCGATCCCGACCGGTCCGCCGTCGAACTTCTCGATCACTGCGCGGAGGAGCGCCCGGTCCATGTCGTCGAGGCCGAGCTGATCCACCCCCAGCCGATCGAGCGCCGAGGCGGCCACCGGGTGGTTGATCGTTCCGTCGCCCTCCACCTCGGCGTAGTCGCGCACCCGGCGGAGGAGGCGGTTGGCGATGCGCGGCGTGCCGCGGGCCCGGCGGCCGATCTCGGAGGCGCCTGCTCCATCGACGCGGAGGCTGAGCCGCGCCGCGGAACGGGAGACGATCTCGGTCAGCTCGGCGGCCCCGTAGTACTCGAGGCGCATCACGATCCCGAAGCGGTCGCGCAGCGGCGAGGTGAGGAGGCCGGTGCGGGTGGTGGCGCCGATCAGTGTGAAGCGCGGCAGGTTCATCTGAAGCAGCTGCGCGGCCGGCCCGTCACCGACGGGGATCTCGATCCGGTAGTCCTCCATCGCCGGGTAGAGGTACTCCTCCACGATCGGCTGGAGGCGGTGGATCTCGTCGATGAACAGCACGTCGCGCGCGGTGAGCTGGGTGAGGTAGGAGGCGAGCGTTCCCTTGTGCTCGATCGCCGGCGCGCCGACGCTGCGGAGGGTGACGCCGAGCGCGTGCGCGATCACGTAGGCGAGGGTGGTCTTGCCGAGGCCGGGCGGGCCGCAGAACAGCACATGGTCGAGCGCCTCGCCGCGCCGCCGCGCCGCCTCGACGAACACCTGGAGGTTCTCCACTACCTTGCGCTGTCCGACGTACTCGTCGAAGCTGCGCGGCCGGAGCGCCGCGTCGAGCTCGATCTCACCCGGGATCGGCGCCGGCGAGAGGTCGTCCGGCCGGTCGCGCCCGCCCGGTCCTGAAGTGGCCGGGCCGTCGTCGTGCTTCCTTCGCGCCATCGCGGGAACTCTACTCGCAAAGGGACCCTGAGAGGGTCCCTTTCACCCCCCGCGGCGAGCACCAGCAGGCGGAGCCCGCCGGCGCTCACGCGACGACTCGCAAAGGGACCCTGACCTACTACTTCCGAGAATTGTCGCGGCGCGCGAAGATTTTCAAGCGGCCAAAGGCCGCGTCGGCGCGGAGTCGCGCCGTGAGCAGGGGTGGGGACCCCGCGAGCTTTGCTTGCGGGGCGGGGCGGCCCGCCCCGTGGGATCTTCAGCGCGGCGCGCAGGCTGCGTTCTGGTTGCGGCCTGCGGGCCGCGCTGAGAGGGTCCCTTTCACCCCCGCGGCGAGCACCAGCAGGCGGAGCCCGCCGGCGCTCACGCGGCTACTCCGTCAGCGTCCGCAGCGCCTCTTTGAGAATCTGCTCGAGGGGCGCCGTCTCGCGTCCCCGTGTCGCCTCCGCCGCCGCCCGCTCCGCCTCGATCGGGCGGTAGCCGAGGTTGATCAAGGCCGAGGCCACCGTCGCTGCGATCCCGGTCGGGCGTGCCGCCCCCGCCTGGGTGGGCCGCCCGAGGCCGAGCTTCTCGAACTTGTCGCGCAGCTCCACCACCACGCGCTCGGCGGTCTTCTTGCCGACGCCCGGAGTGCGGGTGAGGAGCGCGAGGTCGTTGGCGATCACCGCTTGCGCCAGCGCCTCCGGCTTGAGCGCCGAGAGCATCGCCATCGCCAGCTTGGGGCCGATCCCGCTGACCGAGATGCAGAGCTCGAAGACGCGCCGCTCCCCGTCGCCGGCAAAGCCGAACAGGACGTGGGCATCCTCGCGCACCTGGAGGTAGGTCTTGAGGAACACCTCGGCTCCCACCGCCGGCAGCCCGGCCAGGGTCTGCATCGACACCACGACGTGGTAGCCCACCCCACCGACGTCGACCACCACGCGATCGAGCGACTTCTCGACCATCACGCCGCGCAGGTGTGCGATCACGGGGCGCGCTTCCGGGCGAGGCCGCCCTGGTGATGGGCGTGGCAGATCGCCACCGCGAGCGCATCGGCAGCGTCGGCGCGCGGAACCCGCTTGAGCGCGAGCAACGTGCGCACCATCGACCCCACCTGGGGCTTGTCGGCGCGGCCGTAGCCGGTCACGCTCCGCTTCACCGTCGCTGGCGGGTAGGCGTGCACCACCAGCGCGGCGCGCCCCGCGGCGGCGAGCACCACCCCGCGCGCGTGACCGAGGGTGAGCGCCGCCCGCGCGTCGATGCCGTGAAAGATGTCCTCCACCGCTACCTCCACCGGATCGAGCTCGTCGATCACCTCGCCCAGCTCGGCGAGCAGGGTGGCCAGTCGCCGCTCGAGCGAGGCCTTGGCCGGCGGCACGATCACCCCGCACTCGATGTACGAGAGGCGCCCCCGCGCCGCCTCGATCACGCCGTACCCGCAGCGACGGGTGCCCGGGTCGACGCCGAGGATGCGCACTACTCGGCGAGGCGCTCGAAGACTTCGTCGTCGATGTCGGCGTTGACGTAGAGGTTCTGCACGTCGTCGTGGTCCTCGAGCGCGTTCATCAGCTTGACCATCGAGTCGGCCTCCTTGCCGACCAGCTTGATGGTCGTGTCGGGGAGCCGCGCCACCTCGCCGCCGGCCGGCTTGAAGCCGAGCTTCTCGAGCGCCTCCCGTACGTCGATGAAGAGGCTCGGATCGGTCAGCACCGTCACCGCGTCGTCGCCCGACTGGACGTCCTCGGCGCCTGCCTCGAGCGCGGCCTCCATCAGCTTGTCCTCGTCGACGGCGGCGGCTTCGAAGACCACCGTGCCGCGGCGCTTGAAGAGGTAGAGCACCGAGCCGCTGGCGGCCAGCTTGGCGTTGTGGCGCTCGAGGAGGTGGCGGATCTCCGACGCGGTGCGGTTCCGGTTGTCGGTGAGGATCTCGATCACCACCGCGGTGCCGCCGGGCCCGTAGGCCTCGTAGATCAGCTCCTCGAGGGAGATCGCGCCGAGCTCGCCGGTGCCCTTCTTGATCGCGCGCTGGATGGTGTCGTTCGGGACCGCCTCGCTCTTCGCCTTGTCGACCGCGGAGCGCAGGCTGGCGTTGTGGTTCGGGTCCCCCACGCCGTTCGAGGCCGCCAGGGTCACCGCCTTGAGGAGCTTGGTCCACCCCTTCGACTTCCGGGCGTCGCTGGCGAACTTCTTGTGCTTGATCTTGGACCATCGATTGTGGCCGGACATGGCGTGCCTCGTGGATGGGGTACTTCCACGTAACACAACTCCCCGGTGCGGAACAACCGTCCGGAGCGGGCGCGGTGCTTAACGGAGAAGGGGGTCCCTCCGCTCACGTAGTCGTAGTCGTAGTCGTAGTCGTAGTTGTAGTCGATTCAGGGGCACTCGCGCGCGGGGGATCGCCGTGCACTCCATCGCGGAGCCCCGGGCGATGCGGTAGAAGCGGGCGCCATCCGGCGCTCCGAAGCGGCCCGCTCCCACGGCGATGTTCCAGGGGATGGAGAGCGCCGCACGTTTGAGCTGATCGGTGAGAAACGAGTTCCCGCTGGGGGCGCTCGTCGCGATCTGCGACGCAAGGGCGAGGAACTCGATGGCGCGGCGATAGACGTCGAGCTTCTGGTCGGCCAGCATGGGCATCCTCCTTTGAGGCCAGGGGGGTCGGTCGGCAGGAGGAATTTGTTGCGGGAGGAAGTTCGATTGCCGTCGCTGCGGACGGGACGACTACGACTACGACTACGCCTACGACTACGTGAGGAGCAAGAGCCAGCAAGAGGGCCCCCTCCGCTGTTAAGCACCCGTCCGGAGCGTCCGAGCGGCCAGGCGGCCCGGGTCGTGCGATGATCTTGCACCATGCGCGCGACCCGTCCCTTCCGCGGCGCCGAGGGGGCCGCCCTCGATCGCCTCACCAGCGTCGATCGGATCCAGGCATTTCTCGACGAGACGTCCTACAGCGCGGAGGCGATCTACCGCGCGCCGGTGCGCGTGCTCCGCGACCGGCGCGCCCATTGCGTCGACGGTGCGCTCCTCGCGGCGTGCGCGCTCGAGCGGCTGGGCCACCCGCCGCTGCTGGTCGATCTGCGCGCGGTGCGGGACGACGACCATGTGATCGCCGTGTTCCATCGTCGCGGGCGGATCGGCGCGGTGGCGAAGTCCAACACGGTCAATCTGCGCTTTCGCGAGCCAGTCTATCGGGATCTGCGCGAGCTGGTGATGTCGTACTTCGATCTCTACTTCAACACCAACGGGGAGAAGACCCTCCGCTCCTACGCCTCGCCGCTCGATCTCCGCCGCTTCGACGCGCTCGCGTGGCGCACCCGGGACGAGGCGGCGGCGGAGATCGTCCGGCGACTCGACAGCGCGCGCCACTACCCGCTGGTGAGTCGCGGGATGATCCCGTTGCTGCGGCGGATCGACGATCGCAGCTACCGGGCGGGGCTGCTCGGTGCCGACGCCGCGGGGCTGTTCGCGGGGGACCGCGTCAAGTGTCCGCTCCAGTGACGCTTATCTATTCGCTTCGATAAGGTTATTTGCGCTTGCCCGGCAGCGGGAGGCGGCCCCACGCGGCGAGCGCGAACACCAGGGCGAGGGTGAACAGCACCCAGCAGGCCTGCTCGTGCCCCTGGAGGAGCGCCGCGGTGCCGCAGCCGATCCAGGCCGCGCCCATCAGCCCGAGGGCCACCCGTCGCCCGAGTCGCTCGGCGGCGCGCTCCAGCCCCGGGTCCTCGGCGCGCAGCTTCAAGCGTCCACGTCGCAGATCATCGAGCACCTCGGCCAGCAGCGGCGGCAGATCGACCGCGGCGGCGGAGAGCTTGCTGGCCGCCTTGAGCATCCGCCCACCGACCTTCTCGGGGCTGTAGCGCTGCCAGAGGAGCTTCAGGAAGAACGGGCGCGCCTCCTCGAACACGTCGAGGTCGGGGTAGATCGACTTGCCGATCCCCTCGACGGTCATCAGCGACTTCCCGACCATCATCATCTCCGCCGGCATCTCGATCTCGAACTTCACCGCGCCCTGCACGAGGTCGCGGATCATCGCCGCGAGCTGGATCTCCTTGATCGGCTTGCCGAGGTGGACCTCCGAGAGGCGCGCCACCTCGGCGCGAAAGGCGTCGCGATCGACCTTGTCGCGCGGGCGGCCCATCGCGATCAGCGCGTCGGCCAGCTCGTCGACGTCCTTCTTGATCGCCGCCATCATCAGGTCGATCGCGCGGTCGCGCATCTCCGACGAGAGCACGCCCACCATCCCGAGATCGAGCATCCCCACCACCGGCACCTCGGGCGTGCCGAGGACGCGGATGTTGCCCGGGTGCGGGTCGGCGTGGAACAGCCCGTCGACGAAGATCATCTGGGCGATGATCTGCACCGAGTTCTTGGCGATCCGCTCGCCGGAGTAGCCCTGCGCGGTGGCGTCGGCGATCTTGAGGCCGTCGAAGAACTCGGCGACCAGCACCTTCTTGCCCGACACCTCGGCGTAGACGCGCGGGAAGCGAACGGTCTCATTGCCGTCGAAGTTGCGGGTGAACTTCGCCGCGTTGCCGCCCTCGATGGTGTAGTCGAGCTCGGCCATGATCGACCGGTCGAACTCGGCGACCAGGCGGGTCGGCGAGTAGATCGTGCTCTCGGGGACGGCGCGCTCGATCAGGCGCGCCATGAGGTAGAGGAGATCGAGGTCGCGCTCGATGGTGCCGCGGATGTTCGGGCGCTGGACCTTCACCGCCACGTCGACGATCCCCGCCTCGGTCTTGAGCTTCGCGCGGTGGACCTGGCCGATCGATGCGGAGGCGAGCGGGCGTTCGTCGAACTCGGCGAACACCTCGGCCAGCGGCGAGCCGCAGGTCTCCTCGATCGTGCGCCGCACCTCCTCGAACGCGATCGGCGGGACGTCCTCCTGGAGCTTCTTCAGCTCGAGGATCAGGTCGGGCGGGAGGAGGTCGGCGCGGGTGGAGAGGATCTGCCCGAGCTTGACGAACGAGGGCCCGAGCTCCTGCATCGCGAGCCGGGTGCGCTCGGCGAACGAGACCCTCGGGCGCGCGGCGTCGTCGCTCTTGCGGAACGGGATCAGCCCCCCCAGCTCGGTGCGCGCGAGCAGCTCCCCGAACCCGTGGCGCCCCAGCACCAGGACAATCTGCCGCAGCCGATCGAGGTTGCTCACCGTCGTCAGGAGGGCCATGGGCGCACGGTAGCGAAAAAATGGCGGAGCGTCACCTGGCGGCGGCCGATCGAGACGCCCGCAACGCCTGGCGCGAGGTTGATGCACTGATGCTCTGGTAGTACACTCTGATGCATGCGAACCACTGTGGCGCTGAACGACAGCCTTCTTCGTGCCGCGAAGCGACGCGCCGCGGAGCGGGGTGTGACGCTGGGGACCCTGATCGAGGAGGCGCTCCGCGGACAGCTTGCCACCGACGGCGCCGAGAGGCCCAGCTTCAAGCTGGTGACCTTCGGCAAGGGCGGCGCCCATCGCGGAGTCGACCTCGATCGGACGTCGGCGCTGATCGCGGAGGATGACGCAGCGGCCTTCGGAGGTCGCGGTGGATCTCGCTGACGTCAACGTGCTGGTCTACGCGCATCGACTGGATGCCTCGGAGCACGGACGCTATGCAGACTGGCTGCGCCGGCAGGTGGCGGGGCCCGGGCCCTTCGCGCTCTCGGAGCTCGCGCTGTCCGGGTTCGTTCGGGTCGTGACCAACCCGAAGATATTCAAGCAGCCCACACCGACGGCGATCGCCCTGGCTTTTTGCGGTTCTCTGCTGGCGCAGTCCGGTGCTCGCTGCCTCCGGCCCGGCCCCGATCACTGGAGGATATTCGACCGTCTCTGTACCCGCACCGGTGCCTGCGGCAAGCTGGTCGCCGATGCCTATCACGCGGCCCTGGCGATCGAGCACGGCTGCGACTGGATCACCACCGACGGTGATTTCGCCCGGTTTCCAGATTTACGCACCCGGCACCCGCTCGCCGAGTAGCGCGACCTGCTACTCTCGCCGGAATGGGCGCCCGGATTGCGATCGCTTGCCTCTTCGCCCTCGGGTGCGACGTGACCGGCAGCGTCGATCAGCGGATCGTCGACATGACGCCGCCGCCCGATCTCGTTCAGGCGCCGGACCGTGTGCCGTGGTCGGTCGCCGTCGCGGACCTCGGCGGGGACGGTAAGATCGACGTGATCACCGCCAACCTCGAGGGCAACACGATCTCGATCCTGCGCGGCAACGGCGATGGCACGCTGGGGCCCGCGGTCGAGATCTCCGTCGGGCAGGCGCCGTTCGCGGTGCTCGCGGCGAAGCTCGATGGGGATCAAAGGCCCGATCTCGTGGTCTCCCTGCGCACGCCTTCCAGCGTGGTGGTGCTCTTGAATCAGGGCGACGGCACCTTCCGCGCTGCGCTCTCCTACTCCGGCTCCGGCCCGGCCGTGGCGGGCGACTGGAACGGCGACGGGCAGATCGATCTCGCCACCACCACCGGGCTGCTCCTCGGCCATGGCGACGGCACGTTCGGGTTGGCGATCGTCCACAACGCCGGCCTGGGCCCCTCGGCAGTGGCAGCGGCCGACCTCGACCGCGACGGCAAGCTCGACCTCCTGGTCGCCAACGGCGGCGACGGATCGGTCACCGCGCTGCTCGGTAACGGCGACGGGACCTTCCGGACCGCAGGCGTATTTACCGTCGGTGCGGGCCCCGCGTCCCTGGCGGTGGCGGACTTCGATCGCGATGGCCGGCCGGACCTCGTCACGGCCGATGCCAACTACTTGGCGCAAGCGGGCAATCGGATCACCGTCCTGCTCGGCAAGGGCGACGGGACGTTCCAGCCCGCCGTGGCCATTCCCGTCGGGAGCCTCCCGGCGATCGCGATCGCCGGCGATTGGAACGGCGACGGCAAGGCCGACCTCGCGGTGGCCATCAACCGGGCCGATGGCGCGGGCGTGCTTCTCGGCAAAGGCGACGGTGGGTTCGGGTCCGTGGCGAGCTTCCCCGCCGGCGCGGGCCCGCGCGGGATCGCCGCGGCCGATCTCGACAGCGACGGCAATCTCGATTTCGTGGTCGCCAACAGCGGCGGCCGCGAGGGATTCGGCCCGCCGCATGGGGGGAGCCTGAGCGTTCTGCGCGGCAACGGCGACGGCACCTTCCGCGGGCCGGCCGACTACCCCGTGGCGCAGTAGCTACTTGAGCTCGAACGGGTAGGTCGCCACGCTCGCGCCCCCCGAGGGTGGGAAGCGCAGCGAGATCACCGCGCCGCGGATGCAGCGGGTCACGCCCTGACGCTGCAGGAGCTGCGGGGCCTCCACGCGTACCCGGCTCACCTCGCCGCCGCGTTCAATGCGCATCCCGACCTCGACCCGGCCGCTGTCGAGGGGGTAATCGCCCACCGCGTCGGTGATGCAGCGCAGGATCGCCGGCTCGCCCGCGCGGACGACGCGGTCCATGTCCTCCTGCGTGAGCTCCTTCGCGCCATCGTCGGGGGCGGTGAGGTCGATCCGCTGGGTGCGGCCGAGGGAGTCGCCCTGCGCGGTTGGCTTGTTGTCGCCGGGCCTGAGCTGCAGTTCAGGCGCGGCGCCTGGATCGCGCTTCTTCCCGCCACGGCGACGGGGAGCATCGTGGGCGGGAGTGGCGGGTGCGGCCTGGAGGTCTGCCTCGCAGTGATGGTCGACGCAGTGGGTGTGCCCGCCGCAGCGGTCGAGGCAGCCATCGATTCCGCGCATGAAGAAGTACGCGCTGCCGGTGAGCGCGCCGGCGCCGACCACCAGGCCGAGGAGGAAACGGAGCATCGAAGGGAGCATAGGGCAACGGCAACGGCAACGGCAACGGCAGCCGTGAGGTTGCCGTGGTCCCCGGGATCGAGGAGTACCGCCAACTGATGTGGTCAATCCGTCGCTTCGATTGTCACCGGCACCCCGCTGAGCGCCGCCGTTCCGGTCAGTGGATCGACCAGCTCCTCGTCGGTGAGCGCGTTGATGTTGGGCCCCGCGACGGTGCCCGCGACGCGCAGGGTATCCGCCGCCGCGGCGTGGCCGTAGCCGTGCGGGAGTGACACCACGCCGGGCATGATCTCGTCGCTGCGCCGCACGGTGGCCGCCACCGCGCCTACCCGGCTTCGCACCCGCACCGCCTGACCGTCGGTGAGCCCGAGGCGGTCGGCGTCGGTGGGGTGGATCAGCAGACCCGAGCGATCCGGACCCTTCACGAGCGACGGGCAGTTGTGCATCCACGAGTTGTTGCTCCGCAGGTGGCGGCGGCCGATCAGCACCAGCCCGTTCGCACGCTGGCCGTCGAGCCAGCGCTCGAGGCGCGGGAGGTCAGCGACGAGCGGGGCGGGGGCGAGGTCGACCTTGCCGCCCTGGGTGCGGACCTTCTCGCGTCCCGCCGGCAGGAGCGGGCCGAGATCGATCCCGTGCGGCGTCTTGCGCAGCGCCGCGAGGCTGAGGCCGCCTCGGAAGGGCACGAAGCGACCCCCGTAGGCCCCCGCGCGGAGCAGGAGATCGATCACCCGATCGGCGGTGAGGGACCACCCGGCGCGCCACACCAGCCGGGCCGCACCGTCGAGGAGGGGGGCGCCGAAGCGCATCCCGCCGAGCCGCATCCCGAGCTCGTAGAGGATCGCCCAGTCGTCGCGCCCATCGTCGGGAGCGGGCATCACCGGCGGCGACCACTTCGCCGTGTTGCGCACCGCCAGCGCGTGGAAGACGAGGTCGTAGTGCCCGCGCTCGAGGGCGTTCAGCGGCGGCAGGATGAGGTGCGCGTGGCGCGTGGTCTCGTTGATGAACGGATCGATCGCGACCATGAAGTCGAGCTTCGCGAGCGCAGTCGCGAGTCGCTCGCCGTTGGGCGTCGAGAGCACCGGGTTGCCGGCGATGGTGATGAAGGCGCGGATCTGCCCGTCGCCGGGGGTGTCCATCTCCTCCGCCATCACCGCCCCGGGGAGCTGACCGCCGAACTCCGGCAGGCCGCGCACGCGCGACTTCCAGCGTCCCCAGCGATTGCCGACCAGCCGCCGCGCCAGTGCGCCGAGATCGATCGCCGGCCTGGTGAACATCGCGCCGCCGTCGCGATCGAAGTTGCCGGTGACCACGTTCAGCGCCTCGCACAGCCAGCTGGCGATCGAGCTGAAGGCGCCGTGGCAGATCCCGACCCGCCCGTAGGCGACCGCCCGCGGCGCGGCAGCGAAGTCGCGCGCGATCGTCCGGATCACCGACGGTGAGAGGCCGGTTGCGTCGGCCACCCGCTCGGGTGGAAAGCGGAGCGCGATCGTCGCGAGCTCATCCAGTCCACGGGTGCTTTCACCGACGGTGGCGCGGTCGATCTTCCCGTCGGTGAAAAGCACCTGGAGGATTCCCAGGAGCAGCGCCGCGTCGCTGCCCGGGCGCACGAAGTGATGCGCGTCGCACCACGCCGCGGTTTCGCTGCGCCGCGGATCGACGAGCACGATCCGCCCGCCGCGGTCGCGGATCCCGCGGAGCCGCCCCTTCACATCCCCAAGGGTGAGCAGGCTGCCGTTCGAGGCCGCCGGGTTGGCGCCGAAGATCAGCAGGTGATCGGTGCGGTCGACGTCGGGGATTGGGATCGACGCCTGGTCGCCGTACATCAGCATGCAGGCGAACAGCTTCGGGTTGGCGTCCTGCGAATTGGCGTCGAAGCGGCTCTTCGAGCCGAGGGCGCGCGCGAAGCCCTGGAGCCCGATCGTCGCGCCGTGGTTGTGCACCGTTGGGTTGCCGGCGTAGAGGCCGATCGCGTCGCGCCCGTGCTTCGCCCGCACCTCCGAGATCCGCGCGGCAGCCTCGGTGAACGCCTCCTCCCAGGAGATGCGCTGCCAGCCCACTCTCGTTCGCCGCATCGGATGCCGCAGCCGGTCCGGGTCCTCGTAGACCTCCCGCATCGCCGGTCCCTTCGGGCAGATGTGGCCGCGTGAGAACGGGTCCTCCTCGTCGCCGCGGATGCCGGTGATCCGCCCCTCCTCGACGGTGATCACCATCCCGCACATCGCTTCGCAGAGGTTGCACGTCCGGTAGTGGGTGGTGTGCATGGTGCGCCAGGGTACATGAGACCCCACCGGGGACTCCAGTCCCCTGCCCCGGTTCCCGGGCGCGCCTCACAGCGCCCGGATTCTCCCGGGAAGAGCAGCATCCTCGCGCGCGGTACGGGGCTTGCTGTAAGCTGTTCCTGCCAGGGATCCGGCCGGTCGGATCGCTGACAGGCTCGTCGTTCACCATCCTCGCAGGAGCACACCTTGAAGCGGCTACCCTCGCCTCTCGTTCGCCCTTCGCATCGCATCGCCGAGGGCCTGATGGTGGGACTGGTCGTCCTGGCCTTCGGCTGCGGCGGGGCCTCGAGCGGCCCGGGCGGTTTTCGCTGGGGCGATGACGGCGGCAGCAGGTCCGGCGATGTCGGGTGGAGCTTCCTCGACGACGGCGGCGAGATGCCGGACGGCTGGAGCGACGACGCGGCCGGGGTCCCTGACGGTGGCTTCGGCAAGCTCGATCCCGACGATCCGAACAACGCGATGAAGGACAACGACTGCGACGGGCTCTCCGACCAGGAGGAGTTCTCGACCGTCTACCCGAACGGCAAGAAGACCGACCCGGCCAACCCCGACAGCGATGGCGATGGCATCCTCGATGGCGTCGAGCTTGGGCGCACCGTGGCGATCATCGCCTGCGGCTTCGTGGGGGACGCCGATCCCGCGACGATGACGCTCCCGTACGAGAAGGACAGCGACGTCGACTTCCTCCACGACGGCATCGAGGACAGGAACCACAACGGCCGGATCGACATCGGGGAGACCGATCCGAACAGCCCCGACAGCGACGGTGACGGCCTGAAGGACGGCGACGAGGACCAGAACGTGAACGGGGTGATCGACCCGGGCGAGACCGACCCGAGCCGGAAGGACACCGACGGCGACAAGATCGGCGACGGGATCGAGAAGAAGATCACCAAGACCGACCCGACCAAGGCCGACACCGACGGCGACAACTGCAGCGACGGCGACGAGGATTTCAACCAGAACGGTGTGGTCGACCAGGGCGAGAGCGACCCGAAGAACAACGCCGACTGCGGGATGAAGAACGGCAAGGACACCGACGGCGACGGGATCGCCGACGGGATCGAGGACCAGAACGGCAACGGGATGTACGACGTGGGCCAAGAGACCGACCCGAACAATCCCGACACCGACGGGGACGGCCTGAAGGACGGGGTCGAGGACGCCAACAAGGACGGCAAGGTCGGCATCGGCGAGACCAACCCGCGCCGGATCGACAGCGACTGCGACGGCCTGATCGACGGCCCGGACAAGGGGATGACCTTCGGCGAGGATCAGAACGCCAACGGCAAGGTCGATCAGGGCGAGACCAACCCCCTCAAGATCGACACCGACGGCGACGGCCTGCGCGACGGGATGGAGCGCGGCGTGACGGTCAATCCCGACGCCAAGAACTGCATGAACTTCATCGCCGACGCCGACCCCGGCCACGTCACCGATCCGCTCAAGGCCGACCACGACGGCGACGGGATCGTCGACGGCGGCGAGGACGCCAACCAGAACGGTAAGTTCGATATCGACGAGCTGAACCCCGAGGACCCCAACGACGGCGGTGGCCCGGTGGGCAAGGCCTGCCCGAACGCGGCGCTGAAGCCGGTGGTGTTCAAGGACGAGGCGCTGGCCGATATCCAGATCGCGCTGCCGATGACGTTCAAGGAGATCGCAACGATCAACGTCAACGGCCCGAAGGGGATCATGGGTTACGACGCGACCACCAAGGTGGCCTTCCTCGCCTACCGCCTCCCCGCGCCGAACGGCTCGGCCAATCCGACCGCCGACGAGGCGGCGCTGCGGGCGGTGATCAACGGCCAGGGCGCGCTCTCGAATCAGCTCACCCAGGCCTTCACCACCTGGGACGGCTTCCCGGCGCTCCAGGCGTTCTACGACCAGGCGGGCGCGGCCGATCTGAAGGCGCGCGCCAACGCCCTCGCAGTCGCGCTGGTCGGCAACAACGCGGGCGTGCTGAATGGCAACGCGGGCGTCGGCGGGCCGTTCAAGCTGCAGGTGGAGATCGTCCATCGCACCAACCAGAGCATGGTGGCGTTGATCGCGCTCACGCCGCTCACCAACTTCGTCGAGCCGGCGATCTTCACCGTCGCTGACACGGCCGGCGGGTCGGCCCTGGCGCAGTTCGGCGACGCCAATGGCGTGCAGTGCGAGAAGTTCGTGCCGAAGGACGTCAAGGTCGACTTCATCTTCTCGGTCGACGATTCGGGCTCGATGGCGACCTACCAGGCCGCGCTCGGCCTCACCGCGGTGGAGATGGCGAAGGCGCTCAACAACTCGTCGCTCGATTGGCGCGTGGCGCTGGTGACCAGCAGCTACCCGGGCAACGGCCTGCGCGGCTTCACGCGCAACGTCGCCGACTTCACCAAGTGGCTCACCCAGGGTCAGGCGGGCTGGATCGGCACGTCGGGCAGCGCCACCGAGAAGATCCTCCAGGCCGCCGCGCAGATCGTCAGCGAGATCACGCCCGGCACGCCCAACGAGGTGGTCGCCAAGGCGCGCGCGGGGGCGACGCTGGTGGTGATCCTCCTCGGTGACGCCGACGATCAGTCGGGGATCACCGCGGCCGATTTCAACAACTTCTTTGGCAAGGCGAACGGCATGGCCGGCGGCTTCACCAACAAGTCGGGCGGCAAGATCTCCGTCCACGGGATCATCTGTCCGATGGGCCAGACCTGCGGCGAGACGCAGAACAACCCGCAGAAGCACGGCCAGGTGATCACCTTCACCAACGGCGTGCGGGGCGATATCAGCCAGGCGAACTCGATCGCGGCGACGATGAAGCAGATCGTCGCCAGCGCGATCGGCGCCGCCGGCTACAAGATGCTGAAGCCGCCGATCGGCGCGTCGGTGAAGGTGGCGATGGACGTGGTGGAGAACGGGGCGCAGTGCAACAAGGACGACCTCCCGCGCAGCCGCGTCAACGGCTTCGATTTCGACGGGATCAACCGCTCGATCTCGCTCTTCGGGGCGTGCCGTCCGACGATGAACACCAAGGCCGCGGCGGTCTCGTACCGCTACTGGATCGACCTCACCTCGAACCCGAACGGCAACCCGCCGCCCTGCTTCAAGGACCCGTTCTTCGACGCCAACGACCCCGACTGGTGCAAGGGCAAGCTGGTGTGCAACCTGGGCACCGATATCTGCGAGTGTCCGCCCAACTGCGGGGGCGCGCCGCCGATGGGCAAGATGTGCAACGCCAACAAGTACGTCTGCGACTTCATCTGCATCCCCGACTGCAACGGCCTCTGCAATGGCTTCAAGGCGTGCGACCCGCAGAGCTGCGGCTGCCAGTGCGTGCAGAACGCGAGCTGCCCGCCGGGCTTTGTCTTCTCCAACGCCAACGGCGCCTGCGGGTGCGTGTGCGACGCCGCGGTGCTGAAGTGCGGCGTGAACTACATGGTCGACGCCAACGCCTGCAAGTGCGCCTGCAAGCCCAACTGCGGCGGCTGCGAGGTGGGCCAGGAGTGCAACGCCAGCAGCTGCGAGTGCAAGAACAACACGCCGGGGTAGGTTCGCTGATCGTGCCACGCCTCGACGCGACGAACGCCGGCCTCGACGGGCTGCGAACCGATCTGAAGGCGGAGATCGGCGAGCTACGAGAACAGACGCGCGCGGGCTTCGCGGACCTGCGAACCGAGATGCACGATGGCTTCGCCAGCCTCGACGCACGGATCGACCGGCTGGGCGAGATCGCCGGCGAGCACGTCCGCGACCTCCGGGACCGCGTGACTCGCATCGAGCAGCACGTGGGGCTGGCGCCCCGGACGTAGCGGCGCCTGGGGCGCGATCGGGGGGGATTCGGAGGGTGAGCCGGCTGGGGGTCGAACCCAGGACCAACGGCTTAAAAGGCCGCTGCTCTACCGGCTGAGCTACCGGCTCGAAGTGCGGTGGGATCTATGCCGGAGCGACGGGGGGCGCGTCAAGCCTGACGGCGCAGGCGCGCGCCGCGGCGGCGTAGCGCGATCACCAGCGCGACGAGCAGTGTGCCCCGCCACGGGGACGAGGGATCGGCGCCGCGTGCCCCTGCGCCCATCGCGCAGGTGCAGCCGCCGGTGGCGTCGCCGGGAGGGCCGCCCGCAGCGTCGGGGGAGGCGCCGCCGTCGCCGACCAGGGAGGGCACGCAGTGGCCGCTCTCGTCGCAGGCCTTCCCCACGGTGCAGGGAGTGCCGCAGCGCCCGCTGCAGCCGTCGCTGCCGCAGAGGCGGTTGGTGCAATTCGGCGTACAGGCGCCTGCGACGCACTTGCCGTTCGCGCAGTTGAGATTCGGGCCGCAGGCGCCGCAGGTGCCGGTGCAGCCGTCGTCGCCGCACACCCGGCCTGCGCAGTCAGGCTGGCAGCCGCCCGCACACTGGCCGTCCTGGCAGCTCTCGCCCATCGCGCAGGCCCCGCAGCTGCCGTTGCAGCCGTCGGGGCCGCAGGCCTTGCCGGTGCAGTCGGGCTTGCAGCCATTGACGCACTGGCCATTCGCGCACGATTGATTGGCGCCGCACATCCCGCAGCTCCCGCCGCAGCCGTTGTCGCCACACATCTTGCCCATGCAGGCCGGCGCGCACACGCACTGGCCGCTCGTGCAGGTCTTGCCCATCGCGCAGGCGCCGCAGCTCCCGTTGCAGCCGTCGGGGCCGCACACCTTGCCTCCGCAATTGGGCTTGCAGGGGCCATTGCCGGCGAAGGTCATCAGGTCATTCAGGCTACCATTGAATCGATCGAGATCGACATTGCCGGCAATTCCCGGCACCGTGCCCTTGCTGGTGTATTGCCAGAATGGCCAGTTCGTCCATGATCCCGGCACGTTGGGGCAATTGACCTGCCAGTGCGCGACCCACAGGTGGTATTTTTCGAAGCCCTTCGGATTGCCCATCGTGCCGCCAAAGAATCCGGGCGAGGTGTAGATCATCGGGACGCGGCCGCTCTTCTGCTCCAGCCGCACCAGGAAGGCGAGCACGCGCTGCGAGATCACCGCGCCCGATTGCCCGTCGGCGGTCTCCACGTCGGCCACCAGCGGGAGATCGCCCGCGCCCGGCGCGCCGGCAACGCTGAGGAAGTGATCCGCCTGCTGGACCGGGTCGATGTTGGCACGAAAGAAGTGGTAGGCGCCGCGGACCACCCCGTTCGCCTTGGCCGCGCCCCAGTGCCCCTTGAAGGTGGGGTCGGTGTAGCCGGTTCCCTCGGTGGCCTTCATGATCGCGAAGTGCTTGCCGCCCGCCTTCACCTTCGCCCAGTCGATGCTGCCCTGCCAGTGCGAGATATCGATCCCCTCCAGCACCGGCCCCTTCGGGCAGACGGTGACGCCGTAGAACTGGCTCATGATCTGATCGTCCGGCATCTCGGGATCGCACGCGCTGGACGCGAACAGCGCGCCGGATACACCGACGACCAGCGCTGCGGTTCGGGCGTTGCGGAGAGGGCGCTTCATGGTGGCTCCCGATGAGGTGACGCCACCACAGTAGGCGGGGCGCGCGCCACGGTCATGGAAAATCGACTTGGCGCGCTTCCGGGGTTAGAGTCGGCGCCATGGCCGGCGACGCCATTCTGGATCTCGGGCGACTGCGTGCGGTCGACCTCGAGCGATCGGAGAACCGCTTCACCGACGGGAAGTTCCTCTACGGAACCTCCGGAAAACGGGTCGGATCGGGCGGCATGGGGAACGTGTGGACGCTCGCCCGCTGGCCGGTCTCGCACCCCAACGGCGCGCCGGAGATGGTCGTCGGCAAGACCTTTCGCGAGGAGTTCCTGATCCTGCTCCGCGAAGACGAGACGGCGCGG
This sequence comes from Myxococcales bacterium, assembly GCA_009692555.1. GTDB lineage: Bacteria > Myxococcota_A > Polyangia > Palsa-1104 > SHYY01 > SHYY01. The sequence continues at coordinate 4,531 of SHYY01000070.1, read as the reverse complement.
CGGCGCTTCGATCACTTCGAGCAGGTGATCGAGGCGATCACCACCGTCGAGCACCCCAACGTGCTGCCGGTGCTGCTGGTCTCGCCGATCCTCGACAACTACCTGATGGTCTCGCCGCTCGCGGGGCAGTCGCTGCTGGCGCTGCTCACCCGCCAGGGCCTCTCGCCGCGCGACCGGGTGAAGCTCCTCACCGCCGGGATGCGAGGCCTCGCGGCGCTCCACGCGCGCGGGATCGTCCACCGCGACTTCACCCTCCACAACATCCTCACCGTCGGGAACAACGCCGCCGTGTTCGACTTCGACCTCTCGGTCTCGCCCGCGATGCTGCCCGAGGAGGAGAAGACCTACCGCGGCTACTACCAGGGCCGGATCGCCGGATCGCCCGAGTTCTCCGTCGCCCCCGAGCTGCTCGACGAGGTGCTCGGCTACGAACCGATTTCGCCGCGCGCCGATGTCTATGCCGCCGGGACCGCGCTGTTCGCGCTCTTCACGGACGACTCGCTCTACGGCGATGTGCCCGATCTCTCGACGCTGCTCTACCGGATCGCCGACGGCGTGGTGCATCGCGGGGTGAGCCGGATCAAGTTCCCCGACGACGTCCCCGCGGAGCTGCGGCCGATCATCCAGCGCTGCCTCGAGCGCGAGCCGAACAAGCGCTACGCCGATGCGCGCGAGGTGTGCGCCGCCCTCGATGCGATGGAGGCCGATCTGTCGGATCGCGAGGCGCGGGCGCACCTCCGCCGCTCGATCGGCTTCGAGTTCACCCAGGTCACGCTGAACCCGGAGGTGGTGTTCGCCGCGCGCGCCGATCTGTCGGTGACGCGCGATGAGATGGCGCAGATGGAGCGGCTCCTGGCGCGGCAGGGCTACCTGCTCGAAAAGTGCCTCGGCCGCGTCAAGGACCACCCGATCTTCCTCGCGCTGCCCGACCCGGCGCTGGTCGCCACCGGCAGCTTTCCCGAGGAGAACACCTACCGCAAGATCGTCACTGCGATCGATGTGGCGCACCGCCTCAGCCCGGGGCGCTTCGTCGACAACTGGCTCGGGCGGATCTACCCGATCCTGCGCCGCGTTCGCCTCGGCTTCCTGACGCCGCTCTACAAGGTGGTGCACGAGAAGGAGGCGGGGCAGCTCCTCCTGTTCTCGGAGTACATCGCCGATCCGCGCTTCGGCGCCGACCTCGAGAAGCACAAGCTCTCGCTCGAGGAGGCGTTCGGCCTCGGGCTGATCGGCGCGCTCTCGATCGCCCGGCTGCACTCCAACGGGCTGGCACACAACAACCTCCGCCCCCCGTCGCTGGTGTTCAAGGGGCAGCGCGACGCGGGGAGGGTGACGCCGCTGTTCCTCGGCCTGGTCGAGCCGTCGTTCGACCCGCTGGCGATGGAGGAGGACGTGCGCAATCTGGCGCTGATGATCGGCACCTGGATCCGGCCGTCGCGGATCGACGCGCTCCGGCCCGAGGTGCGGCCGATGCTGGCGCAGGTGAGCGATCGGCTGGCGCGCACCGCGTCGGGGGAGCTGCGCGAGCCGGCACCGACGATCCATGAGCTGATCGACGTGCTCTCCGACGCGCTCTCGGCGATCGAGCCGAACTTCGAGATCCTGCGGCACAACGGCGGCGACCTGGCCTCGTTCGCCGACCTCCTTTGCCGCCACTCGCTCTACCACAAGCTCTACGCCCTCGACGTCAACGACGAGTAGCGCGCGGCCGCTTCCTCAGGGCGCGTCCTCGGGACCGTTGCCGTAGCGCGCGTCGACGAAGCACTGGATCGCCTTCTCGTCGAACTGATCGGAGACGTAGGACCAGTTCCAGGCGACGGCGCCGAACTTCTTCGGCAGGAGCGGATCGGGGGCGACGATGATCCGCACCACGCCCAGGTGATCGGGTTTGCGCGCCTTGAAGATCGCCACCAGCTTGGCGATCTCGTTGGGGCAGCCGTTGGGGGCCTTCGGCACGCCCATGTCGGGGCAGGGGTAGGCGCCCATGCCGCCGCCGTCGGGGACGCCACCGTCGATGGCGGGCGGGCAGTTGTAGAGCAGGACCACGCCGCCGTGCTCGAGGGCGTGGATCCACCACTCGCGCTGCGGGACGCCGGTGAAGACGCCCCACTCGGGGTGCCATGGCCAGTGAAGGCCCGAGGTCGGCGGGTTGTGCGCGTGCGGCGCGGTGTCGCAGTAGTCGATGTGGAAGGCGCCCTCCTCCTTCACTGCCTCGACGGCGGGGCTGCACATCAGCGGGCAGTGCAGGGCGCCCGCGTCGCTGTTGAGGTATCCGCCGCCGCAGTTCCAGAGATCGGGGCCGGCGAGATCGGCCGGCTTGATGTCGGATTTGGCGAGGTCGGACGGCACCGCGAGATCGATCCCGGCGGCGTCGGCGGGCTTCGCGAGATCGGGGATCGCCGCGTCGACGGAGCCGAGATCGGGGACCGCGAGATCTTGCGCCGCATCGGGCAGCGCACCGTCGGGGACGGAGAGGTCGGCGTCGGTGCCGGCGCCGTCCTGCACCGTGGTGCCGTCGGGGACCGACTGGTCCATCGCCTGGGCAATCGACTGGTCGGCGGCCGCTGCTCCGTCGCCCTCCGTCGGCAGCGGCGAGCTCCCGCAGCCTGCAGCGAGCAGTGTGACAGCGATTGCAATGGGCATCAGGCGTAGGGTCGTGCACATTGGCTTGACGATGCGGCCACTCGCCGCCGGGGTCAACCCTTGCCTTCCGGGCGCGGGACCGTGATAGCGTTGGCGCGATGAGCCCCCAAAGGCGCCTCACCCTGCTCGCCCTCGCTGTCACCGGCTGCTCCGCCTCCTCGCCCGGCCCGGTGGACCTGGCGATGAAGCCCGATCTGGTGTGTCAAGGCGCAGGGGGGGCGGACGGAGGTGCGCTGCATGCGCTGCTGGCCGAGGTCGCGCTGGTCGACGACGGACAGGGCGTGGCGCTGTTCGCCCAGAACGGCTCGATGGTCCACGTTCCTTCCAAGGACCTCGCCGGCAAGCCCTTTTTCTTTGCCACCGTGCGCGGCGGCGAGTCGGTCGCCAACGCGAAGATGATCGATCTCGGCACCGGCGTGATCGGCCCGAAGCTGACCGCGACGATCGCCACCAAGGCCAACTACAGCGACGGGCCGTGGGAACTCGGGCTTTTCATCCAGGTGACGCCGGGCGATCCGATGAAGGGGCCGCAGGCGGGCGATCTCGCCTCGTTCGATCTCGACGCGCCGCCGCCCTGCCAGCCGCCGGTGACGGGCGTCTCGGTGCGGATGACCGTCGCTGGCGCCGATGCGAAGGTCAAGCTCACCAATCGCTATTTCATCCGGTTCTGAGATGCGCGCGCTGCTCGGTCTGTCGCTCTGCCTGCTCGGCTGTGGAGGCCAGCCAGCACCCGGTTCACCGTCGCTGCGCGCCCCCGAACTGCCCCCGGTGGAGCCGCTGCCGGCGTGGCCCGACGACCCGCCAAGCGACGCCAAGATCGCCCTCGGGACGGCGATCTTCTTCGACGCGCGGCTCTCGCAGAGCGGGCACTCCACGTGCGACGGCTGCCACGGCCACCTGACCAGCTTCCAGGACAACCTGATCGGCGCGGTGCCGGATCGCTCCTACCCGACCGATCGCCCGGTGCTGGAGCGCAACACGCCCTCGTTCTTCAACCTGATCTACGCGCCGGTGTTCCGCTGGGACGGCTCGCACACCGACCTCATCGACGTGGCGGCCTTCCCGTTCAGCGAGGCGAACATGAACCTCGGCGCCGATGTTCCGAGCGCGCAGATGAAGCTGAAGCAGCGCCTCACCGTCGATGTGCCGGGGTACGTCGCGCTCTTCCAGGCGGCCTACGGGGTCGATCTGCGGGCGCAGGATCCCCCGTCGGTGTGGCGTCTGGTCGGGCGGGCGATCGCGGCGTTCCTGCGGCGCGTGGTGTCCCGGGACGCGCCGTTCGATCGCTGGAACGCGGGCGACGACAGCGCGATGAAACCGGACGCGGTGCGCGGTCTCGGGCTGTTCCGCGGGCAGGGTCGGTGCGTGCAGTGCCATCACGGGCCGCTGTTCACCGACTTCGGCTTCCACAACCTCTCGACCTCGCCGCCACGAAAAGACGGCACGCGCGCCGACGAGGGCCGCTTCCTCGTCACCGGCGACGAGCGCGACCGCGGCGCCTTCCTCACCCCGGGGCTGCGCGGCGTCTACGACACCGCGCCCTACTTCCACGACGGCAGGACACCCGGGCTGCGAGCGGTGATGCGCCACCTCGCGAGCCCGGCCTCGGCGGCCGATCCGAAGCACGACCCGATCTTCGATCGGCCGATCGCCCTCACCGACGAGGAGATCGATGATCTGATCGCCTTCCTGGCCGCCCTCCGCGGGGCGCCGGTGGTGATCGAACAGCCGCCGCTGCCCTAGTACTACTCGCTCAGTTTAATTGACAGCGATCGGCGGACGTGATCTACCGTCCGGATGGACAAACGAGAGCTGAAGCGACTCGATCGGGAGCTGACCGCGTACCTTGAGTCGATGGTCGTCGGGATGGGGCGCCCGGAGCGGCGGC
>SHYY01000281.1 GCA_009692555.1 Myxococcales bacterium | reverse complement strand
GTGTCTTCCAAGGCGAGTTGCAGGACCGCAAAGGCATCCACGATCGCCTTGCACTCCATCGCGGAGCCCCGGGCGATGCCGTAGAAGCGGGCGCCATCCGGCGCTCCGAAGCGGCCCGCTCCCTCGGCGATGTTCCAGGGGATGGAGAGCGCCGCACGTTTGAGCTGATCAGTGAGAAACGAGTTCCCCCTGCGGGCGCTCGTCGCGATCTGCGAGGCAAGGGCGAGGAACTCGATGGCGCGGCGATAGACGTCGAGCTTCTGGTCGGCCAGCATGGGCATCCTCCTGGGGGGCCAGGGTGGTCGGTTGGCAGGAGGAATTTGTTGCGGGAGGAAGTTTGATTGCCGTCGCTGCGGAGGGGACGACTACGACTACGACTACGTGACGAGCAAGAGCCAGCAAGAGGGCCCCCTCCGCTGTTAAGCACCCCGCTCGCCCCGCTCGCCGTCGCCCATTGCCGCGGCTCGGCGGGCCGTGCTACTACGCCCCCTCCATGGGAACCTTCCGCGCCGGCTTCGTCGCCATCGTGGGCCTGCCGAACGTCGGCAAGTCGACGCTCCTCAATCTGCTCCTCGGACAGAAGATCGCCATCACCTCGCCGCGCCCGCAGACCACCCGCAACCGCGTGATCGGGGTCAAGAACCTCGACGCTGGGGCAGGGCAGCTGGTGCTGGTCGACACCCCCGGCCTGCACCGCCCTGGCGGGCGCGGTCGCACCGAGCTCAACCGCTACATGGTCGACGAGGCGCTCTCGGCGTTCGGCGAGGTCGACGCGGTGCTGGTGGTGGTGGAGGGCCCGAGCGCCGACATCGCCAAGCGGGTCGCCAAGGAGGGCTACAAGATCGCCCGCGATCACGGAACCCTCCTCGACGCACTCAAGGCATCGAAGAAGCCCGCCGTCCTCGCCCTCAACAAGATCGATCTCCTCCACAGCAAGAGCCTCCTCCTGCCGGTGCTGGAGGCCTGGAGCGCGGCCTACCCGTTCCAGGCCCTCGTCCCCATCTCCGCGCTCAAGTCGACCGGCGTCGACCGCCTCCTGACCGAGCTCTCCGCCCTCCTCCCCGAGGGGGAGCGCCTGTTCCCCGAGGAGATGATCACCGATCGCGCCGAGCGCTGGCTGGCCGGCGAGATGGTGCGCGAGCAGGTCTTCCTCCTCACCCGCGAGGAGATCCCCTACTCCGTCGCCGTCACCATCGACGAGTTCAACGAGCGCCCGAAGGACGTGATGATCCAGGCCACCATCCACGTCGAGAAGGAGGCGCAAAAGAAGATCGTCGTCGGCGAGGGCGGCCGGATGATCCGCGAGATCGGCACCCGCGCGCGCAACGAAATCGGCCAGCTCCTCGACTGCGAGGTCCACCTCAAGCTGTTCGTGCGGGTCGATCCCGGCTGGTCGCAGAACTCGCGCGGCATCCGCGAGATGGGCTACGAATAGTGGAGATCCCTCTCGTCGCCGTGGTCGGCCGCCCCAACGTCGGCAAGTCGACCCTCTTCAACCGCCTCGTCGGTGGCCACAACGCGATCGTCGAGGACGAGCCGGGGGTCACGCGCGACCGTCGCTACGGCAACGCCGACTGGGACGGCAAGGCGTTCCGCGTGGTCGACACCGGCGGCCTCGATCTCGGCGCCGTGCGCCAGGCCGGTGGCGGCAACATGGCCCGCCTGGTGCTCCAGCAGGCGATGAAGGCGGTCGAAGAGGCCAGCCTGATCCTCTTCGTCGTCGACGCCAAGGACGGGCTGACCCCGGCCGACCACGAGGCCGCCGAGGTGCTGCGCAAGACCGGCAAGCCGGTCCTGTGGGTGGCGAACAAGGTGGACGGCGCGAAGCAGGAGGCCCTGCTCGGCGACCTGTACGAGCTCGGCGCCGACGAGGTGATCGGCATCTCCGCCACCCACGGCCGCAACCTCGCCGATCTCTGCGACGCGATCCTGCTCCGCCTGCCGGATGCGCCGCTCGCCATGGCCTCCGAGGAGGCGCGGCCGATCCGCGTGGCGCTGGTCGGTCGGCCGAACGCCGGCAAGTCGTCGCTGGTCAATCGGCTGGTGGGCGATGATCGGGTGATCGTCGACGCCACCCCCGGCACCACCCGCGATCCGGTCGACACGCCGCTCATCTTCGAGGACCGCCGCTACGTCCTGATCGACACCGCCGGCATCCGCAGGCGCGCGCGGGTCGAGGCGCCGATGGAGAAGATCGCCGTCGCGATGGCCGAGAAATCGATCGGGCGCTGCGACGTCGCGGTGCTGGTGATCGACGCCGCGGGCGGGGTGGCGGAGCAGGAGGCAAAGATCGCCGGGATGTGCGACGAGGCCGGCCGCGGCCTGATCCTGACCTTCAACAAGCGCGACCTCGTCGACGCGGCGGCCGAGAAGAAGCTCAAGGAGGCGCTGGCGCGGCAGCTCCAGTTCGTCCCGTGGGCCAAGGTCGCCTTCTGCTCGGCGCTCACCGGGCGCGGCGTGCGCGAGCTCCTGCGCACCGTCGCCGAGGTCCACCACAACCACAACCGCCGCGTCACCACCGGCGAGCTCAACCGCTTCTTCGAGGGCCTGGTCGAGGCCCACCCCCCGTCGCTGTACCGCGGCCATCCGGTGCGGCTCTACTACGTCACCCAGGCCACCGCGCGCCCGCCGACCTTCGTGATCCAGGTCAACCACCCCGAGGGCATCCACTTCAGCTACGCGCGCTACCTCGCCAACCGCCTGCGCGAGCAGTTCGGCTTCGAGGGCACGCCGATCCGCACCATCTTCCGGAAGCGGGCAGGGAAGGGCAAGTAGGGGGGAGCGTGGCACGCGCGAATTGACTCCGGCTGACGCGCGCGCCACCCTGATCCCCATGCAGCCGGCGCAGCCCGACCTCGCCACCGAGGACGAGTACCTCGATCGGGAGCGGAAGAGCGAGACGAAGCACGAGTACGTCAACGGCGAGGTCATCGCGATGGCCGGCGCCTCGCGGAAGCACAACCTCATCGCGATGAACATCGCCGGAGCGCTCCGGGAACTCCTCCGCGGCAAGCCGTGTCTGGTCTTCCCGAGCGATCAGCGGGTGAGCGTGCGGAAGACGAAGCTCTACACCTATCCCGATATCACCGTCGTCTGTGGCCCCACCGAAGGGCACCCACGCGACCGGGAAACCATCGTCAATCCGCTGGTGCTGATCGAGGTGCTCTCCGATTCGACCGAAGCGTACGACCGCGGCGCGAAGTCGGCGCACTACCGCAAGCTCCCGTCGCTGAAGGAGTACGTCTTGGTCGCGCAGAACGAGCGGCGCGTGGAGCACTACCGGCGGAGCGAAGGCGGCGAGTGGGTGCTCACCGAGCGCGAGGGCGAGGGCCTGATCCCCATGCCCGCCCTGGGGGTCGAACTCTCGCTGGCCGAGATCTACGCCAAGGTCGAGCTGCTCGAAGAACCCGCTTGATCCCGCACGCCGGCGCCGGCGGCCTGTGCGTGGCCCCCGTCCGCGCCGGCGCTCTTCGGGCAACCTTGGAGTGAGAGGTTCCAGATGCTGGAGTCGCAGCGGTCCGTCTGCGGCTCCGGCGGCGGGGCCTGCGCCTTCTGCGCCGGGCTCATGCCGTACAACGCCTGCGTCAGTTCCCTCTGCCTTCACCTGTGCAACGGCTGCTACAGCATCGAGCTCGGTACCTGCGAGCCGGGCACCGCCGTCGCCGCGTGCGGCGTTCCCTACTTCTTCCCGGGGAATCATCTGAACGAGGGCTACTGCAAGGTCTGCCGGAAGCGGCAAAAATGCGTCGCTGGCGCCTGCCAGTGACGCGCGCTCACGCGGCGGCAGGGCGGGTGTGGCGCTCGATCAACTCGGCCAGTCGCGGCACCGCCTCCTCGACGTTGCGCTTGGCCGTCGGGCGCAGCTTCAGGTAGGCCTTCTTCGCCGTGCCGTGCGTCGTCCTCTGGGCCCGCCCGTCGGTGACCGCGAGCAGCGCCTCGGCGACGGCGGGGGCACGGCCGGCGAAGTGCTGCTTCACCGAGCCGGTCGCGTACTCGGCGTAGATCGGCTCCAGCTTCGCGACGCACTCGTCGAACATGCCGCTGATCACGTCGGGCACGAAGCTCGGCTTGATCGCCTTGACCATCGCGTAGGCGGCCTTGATCCCGAACCCGGAGAGGCCGCCCTTCGACGCCACCTCCTGATCGACCAGGACGGCCAGCTCCTTGATCACGACGGGGCGCTTTTCGGGGGCGGTGAGGTGGTCGGCGAGCTTGGGCATGCGGGTGTGATACTGCGAGCGCGGCGCCGGGTCAACGAAAGGGCGACCGTCCCTCGATCATCCCCCGAAGTGGACCGCGATCCGCGGCCCGGCGTAGAGCCACGCGGGCAGCTCGCTGATCGCTGCCAGCGAGGCCTGGTAGCGCACCACCACACCGACGGCAAAGCGTCGGGTGACGAGGTAGTCGACGCCGAGGCCGATCTGCACGCCGGCATTGTTCTCAACCACGCTCCCCTGCGCGGTCCGGTGGCGCGTGCCGAGCAGGCCGATCGCGAAATCGACGTACGGCACGACGCGGAGGATATCGAGGGTGTAGGTGACGCCCACACCCGCCAGCCACGCCAGGGCCGTCCCGCCCGGCCCATTCGCGCTCGCACCCACCGAGTGCGCGGTGAGCGCGCCGGTCACGCGCACCGCCAGGGCATCGGTGACGCCGTACGACAGATCGATCCCGCCGCCACCGCCCCACGTCGTCTGCCCCTCGATGCGCAGGAACGAAAATCCCGGCTGGGCCGAAAGGATCAGCTCCTTCTCGTCGGCCGCGGCGACGCGCGCGAGCGCGGTGCAGAGGAGCAAGGCGGCGACCGGCCCACGGGCACGACACACGCGCTACCCCTATCACAACTCGCCAGCGGCGGGAACCGGGCATCCTGAGCCGTCGCTGGTGGGGTGCTTAACAGCGGAGGGGGCCCTCTTGCTGGCTCTTGCTCGTCACGTAGTCGTAGTCGTAGTCGTCCCGTCCGCAGCGACGGCAATCGAACTTCCTCCCGCGACAAATTCCTCCTGCCAACCGACCCCCCTGGCCTCCAAGGAGGATGCCCATGCTGGCCTACCAGAAGCTCGACGTCTATCGCCGCGCCATC
>SHYY01000280.1 GCA_009692555.1 Myxococcales bacterium | reverse complement strand
CCCTGAAGCTCGCTTGCCACGACCGGGCCGCCGCCGAGATCGATCACCCCGCAGATGCCGCACATCCGGGCTTCTCTAGCCGAGCCGGAGCGCCTTCAGCTTCGGCGGCGCCTCGGCGAGCCCGGAGCGGTAGATCTCGCGCACCACGAAGGTGGGGCTGCCGGCCGCCTCGTGGTAGGTGCGCATCGTCAGCTCGGCGACGAACCCCATCAGGATCGAGAGGCACCCGATCAGGAAGAACATCGCGCACAGCACCGGGAGCGGCGTCTGCACGAAGTCCTTCTCGCCGGTGAGCTTGAAGTAGATCGCCAGCGCGAAGGCGCCGAATGAGAAGACCATGTTGAGGAGGCCGAACTTGCCGAAGATGTGGATCGGCTTGGTGCCGTAGCTCCACAGGAAGCGCACCAGCATCAGGTCGAGGATCACGTTCGGGACGCGGCCGAGACCGTACTTGGTGACGCCCTTTCGTCGCGGGTGATGGCGCACCGGCACCTCGGTGACCCGCGCGCCGTGCCACGCGGCGTAGATCGGGATGAAGCGGTGCATCTCGCCGTAGAGGTGCACCCCCTGCATCACGTCGCGGCGGTAGGCCTTGAGGGTGCAGCCGTAGTCGTGGAGCGCGACGCCGCTGATCTTCGAGATCAGGCGATTGGCGATCACCGACGGGATCTTGCGGGTGATGGTCTTGTCCTGGCGGTCCTTGCGCCAGCCCGAGACCACGTCGAAGCCATCGTCGAGCTTGGTGAGGAGGAGCGGGATATCGGCCGGATCGTTCTGCATGTCGGCGTCGAGCGGGATGATCACCTCGCCCGCCGCATCGGCGAAGCCGGCCGCCATCGCCGCGGTCTGCCCGAAGTTGCGCGAGAGGCGGATCACCCGCATCCAGGGGCGACTCTCGGTCGCCTCGCGGAGCAGCTTGGCGGAGCCGTCGCGGCTGCCATCGTCGACCAGGATCGCCTCCACCTGGTGCCCCGCGGCGCACAGGTCGCGCTCCGCGCCGTCGAGGGCGGGCAGGAGGAGTGGCAACGACTCCTCCTCGTTGTAGCAGGGGATGACGAGGCTCAGCAGCACGGGGGAACCGTCCCCTTGATCTCGGGGCTTGTCAAGGCTGCGAACCCTGGGGACGGAGACTGCAGCCTTCTAGCCGTTCACCGTCGCGTGGCCGCGCCACGAGTTGCGGTTGTGCCACATGATCGCGACCTCGGTGAAGCGCGGCTCGGCGAACCACGCCGCCACCTCCTCCTGGCGCAGGTAGAAGGCCACCGGCGTGACCAGCTGATCGAACACGATGGTGTGGATCTCGCGGACCGGGAAGTCCGCGATGTAGGAGAGGAAGTCGGCGCTCGGTAGGCGTTGCTGCAGCGCGCGCCCCGGTCCCCGCGAGAGCGGGCGGTAGACGCCCTTCGCGCTCCCGGCGACGAGCAGGGCGAGCGGCCAGGAGAGGTGGAAGAGCAGCCCGCGTGGCATGCGCGAGGTGACCCGCTTCCGCACCGGGTTCACGAAGTCGACGATCCACTCGTTGCCCTCGTGCCCGTAGACCCACACCGCGACGCGCCCGCCCGGCCTCACCTTTCCAGCGAGCGCGCGAAACCCGACCCGCGGATCGGGCATGTGGTGCAGGACGCCGATCGAGAAGGCGAGGTCGGCGCAGCGCTTGAGCGGGAGGTGCGTGATATCGCCCTGGATGATGTGGACCTGCGGGAGGTGGCGGGTGTTGCGGTAGGCGACCTCGACCGCCGAGCCGAGGTCCACCGACAAAACCTCCTGCGCGCCGAAGCTGGCCACGATCGCCGTGTGGCGCCCCTTGCCGCAGCCGCCCTCGACGACGATCTTGCCGGCGAAGTCGCCGGGGGAGATCGGGCTGATCCAGTCGAGGAACTGCTTGCGATACTGGGGGCGCAGCTCGTCGAAGCGGTTCCACTCCCAGCCGAAGCCCTCCGCCACCTCGACCGCCAGTGCATCGACCCCCGTCGGGAGCAGCCGCGGCACGCCCCCTTCGATCGGGTAGCGGCGCGCGCAGCCGACGCAGGCGAGCGTCCCGCGAAGGATCTCCTCCCCGTCGCGCTCCTGGCTCGGGTCCAGGCGCAGGTCGCCCGCGCAATCGGGGCAGGCCAGATAGTCGGTCAGGCGCGGCTTCATCGAGGCTCCTCGAAGCGCGGAAACCTAGTCGAAAACGAGTGGATGGACAAGGATGCGCGGCTTGACGGGTGGCCGGGAAAGCAGCAAGTAGCGGCTCAGGTTCCCGCGTCGAGCCAGGCGCGGATCGCCGGCACCACGGTGCGCGTCCAGCCGGGGCGTGTCCGCAGCGCCAGGAAGCGCGCGTAGGCCAGCCGCAGCGCCGCGTCGAGCGCCGCGAGGAGGGAGAGGCGCTCGTCCACTGGATCGTCCTCCTCGTCGGTGAGCAGGGCCGGCAGCTTGACCCGCTTGAGATCGAAGTGCTCGGCGGCGAGGGCGAAGCGGTACTCCCGGTCGTCCTGGACCAGGAGGAGGTCGGCCTCCTTCACCGAGAGGCCGCCGGCGATGGCGTAGCGGAGATCGGGGCTCGCGCCGGGCGATGCCCCGCCGAGCGTCACCTCGGTGACCATTCCCGTCGCTGTGCGCAGCATCACCCGGCCGCCGAAGCCGATCGCGAAGGCCGCCACCTCGCCTGAAGCCGCGAAGCCGCCCCCCTCGGCATCCGCGTGGTAGACCAGCCAGGTGAGAAACTCGCGACCGAGGAAGCGCAGCTCCTCGTGATCGGCGCGCTCGGCCTCCCGCGCCGCGTCGACCGGCGTCTCTCCGGATGCCGCGATCTCCTCCTTGAGCGTCGGCTCGCGCCGCTTGCCGCTGCCCTTCTGCGCGGCCATCAGATCGCCTCCCCATCGTCCTGCGCAGCGGCGGGGAGCGGTCGCACCCCGGCGAAGCCCGACCACAGCTCCGGCGTCGGTTCGAGCTTCGCGAGCGCGCGCTCCTCGCCGATCGCGCGGGCCCAGCGCGCCGGTCCATCGGCCTCGATCCGCAGCCCGAATGACTTCACGAACAGATCGATGAAAAGATCGTTGGCCGCCTTGGTCTGCGACCAGAACCAGAGCTGTTTTCCGTCGAGATCCCACACCGCATCGATGATCTTCACCCGCGGGAAGGCGCGCAGCTTGAGGGTCCGGGCCACCTCCTCCTTGAGCGTGCGCTGCTCGCTTCTCGATAGCCGCCGCCCCTCCTCCGCCTCCATCGCCTGCGCGCGCGCGCGCACCTGCCGCCGCACCTCCGCCGTCGGCGCGCGGAGGATGTCGGTGCGCAGCGACACCCGCAGGTGCTCGCCACCCGGTGCAAGAAAGAAGACCTTGATCGGCTCGAGATCCGGGTCGTCCCCGTCGAGGATAGAGACCCAGCCGCTGGCGCGATCGACCTCCGCCTTGGGATCGAGCGGCAGGAAGGCGTGCGCACGCAGCCCTTTGAGCAGGCGCTTTCTGGGCTCGGCCGGGAGCGGGTCGAGGACGGCGTAGCGACGGACGGCGATCGAACCTTTGAGTGCACCCATGGGACGCGCAGACTACCCTAGAACTTCTTGCGCAGGCGGGCTTCGGCGATCGGCGTCGGGTCGAAGCCGGTGTCGGTCTTGATCGCGTCGATCATCTCCTGCATCGATGCGGCCCGGTTCCGGTGCGCGAGGTAGAAGCGGCCGATCACACCGTCGAGCACGTCCGGGCCGACGGTGGCGGCGACATCCTTGTAGAAGAACGCGCCCTGCATGTAGGGGAGATTGGTGAACAGCCTGTCCTTGAGAATGTCGATCTGGTTGCAGCCATGCGGCCACGCGGGTGCGCCACCCTCGGCGATCGCGGCGTCCAGCTCGCCCTGGTATTCGGCCCATATTTTGGCCTGGAGCGAGGGATTGACGACGGAGAGGGCGCGCGCGGAGAGGTAGCTGACGGTGCCCTCCGAGAGCACGAAGTCCTCCCAGCAGCGCAGGCGGACGCCATCGCCGAACCAGCCGTGCGCGGCCTCGTGCGCCTGCGTGACCTCGTCGCTCATCGCGTCCTTCGCGACGTGCCAGTACGGGTGGTGCTCCATCCCGCCGAACAGACCCTCGCCCCAAACCACCGGGACCGCGGCGACCTCCCCTCCGAACGCGTAGGGCCCGAGCTTGCGCTCGTACCAGTCGAAGACCTTCACCAGGTTGCGGGTACCGGCGCGCGCGGCGGGCTCCCCCTTGGGGAGGAAGTAAGTGGCCACCCTTGTCCCGGCGGTGGTGGTGCCGAGATCGATCCGCTTGTAGGCACCGACGGCCCAGGCGAGCATGTAGGGGGGCGCGTCGCTGTCGATCGACGCCGGGTAGACGGCGGACTTGCCCGCGGCGACACCTTCGATGGCGAGCGCGAACGTCGTGCCGTCGGCGGGCCGCGAGTGGCAGGGGAACAGGTTCCCGCAGAAGTAGGGCCAGATCACCGTCGAGCCGCCGGGCAAGAGGCCATCGGCGTGGGCGTGCTGCGAGAAGGCGTAGGCGATCACGATCGGACCGCGCACCGACGAGACACGGAGCTTGCCGTTCAGGATCTTGTAGCGGCGGCGGCCGCGATTGTCGGTGACCTCGGTGATCGTCAGGCCGCCCACCTCGAGCTCGATGTTGCCGTTCTTCTCGAGGCCGATCGTCGCCACGGCGGTGTTCGTCGCGAGATCGACGTCGAGGCGGGTGGAGGCGATATCGACCGCGCTCGCGCCGTCGCCCTTGCCGTCGATCCACGCGTCGTCCTCGGGTTCTGGGGCGGCATCGGGCGCGCACGCCGCGAACAGGAGCAGGGGCAGGAGCCAAACGTCGCGCCAGGGGCGCCGGCTCCGGGAACGCATCGGGTGCTCCGCGACCATGGCGGACGGTAGCACGGCTGCTAGGAGCTGCACGAGCTGCCACACGACGACGGGTGCTTAACGGAGAAGGGGGTCCCTCCGCTCACGGAGTCGTAGTCGTAGTCGTAGTCGTAGTCGATTCAGGGGCACTCGCGCGCGGGGGATGACCTCTCCGGCACAAGCGCGTGAGCATCTCCAGGATGCGGGTCAGCAGCTCCATGGCCTGTCGCCGAGTGTCTTCCAAGGCGAGTTGCAGGACCGCAAAGGCATCCACGATCGCCTTGCACTCCATCGCGGAGCCCCGGGCGATGCTGTAGAA
>SHYY01000279.1 GCA_009692555.1 Myxococcales bacterium | reverse complement strand
CCAGGGGGGTCGGTTGGCAGGAGGAATTTGTTGCGGGAGGAAGTTCGATTGCCGTCGCTGCGGACGGGACGACTACGACTACGACTACGACTACGACTACGTGACGAGCAAGAGCCAGCAAGAGGGCCCCCTCCGCTGTTAAGCACCCCGTCCCAAGGCGATCCGGCCCGTCCCTCCCTTTTATTCGGGGAGCAGGGAGCGGTAGGCCGCGGTCAGCGCGACGAAGCGGGACTCGAGATCGCGGCGCTCGTTTTCGGCCGCGCCCGGGTGGAGGTCGGGGTGGAGATCGCGGGCGATCCGCTTGTAGGCGCGCCGCACCTCGTCGATCGGCGCCCCTTCGGCGAGACCGAGCTGCTCCCAGGCGGATGGACCCAGCACGATCGCGGCCGCCGCGTCGAGGAAGGCGAGCAGCCGCTCGGTGCGAACCGGCGTGGCGACCCGCGCGTCGTCAAGCTCGGCGAGCGTCCGCGGCACGCCGAGGAGGGTGATCAGCCGCTTCTCGTCGAAGCCGAGGCAGCTCGGGTGCGGGGCGAGGGTGAGGCGCACCTTCTCGCGGGCCGCCCGCGTGCGCAGCGACGGGCCGGCACCCAGCGTCAGCGCCGCCTCGAAGTGATTGCGCAGCGCCGCGGCGGGGTGGAAGGGCGTCACCCGCCCGCGGTGCAGCGGCGGCGCGCCCTCCTCGAAGCGCACCCGCGGCGGCTCGATCCCCGCGGCGTGGCGGAGCAGGCGGCGCAGGTTCTCCTCGGCGCGCGGATGGGCAACGGAGCCCTGCTCGAAGGCCAGCGCATAGACAAAGCCGCGCTGGATCTCGATCCGGGCCGCGCCGACCAGCAGCGTCCCGGTGGCGTTCCGGGCCGAGACGGCGTAGAGCAGCCGGGCGGTGATCACGAGGAGCCTGTTGGGGTAAGGCGCCGTAGCGAGGCGGCCGAGACCGAGGCCAGGCAAGGAGCGACGACGCCGGACTGCTTTCTGCAATCCAAGGAGGAGCGACGAAGCATGGCCGAAGGGATCGGCTGCCGCAGTAGGCGCATTACCCCAACAGGCTCCTGGGCTGTCATGGGGCGGTCACCGGCGGGCCGGCGCTACCGGTTGGCGACGGCCTTCGCGGCGGCCTCGGCGATGCCCCGGGCGCGCGTCTCCTCGAGATGCACCTCCACCGCCGCTCGCACGTCGCCGTCGAACTTGACCTTGCCCTCGGCGATCTCGCGGAGCGCCGTCACGGCCGGCTTGTTGTCGCAGCGCAGGAGCGGCCGGGCGCCCTTGGAGAGCTGGCGCGCACGCTCCGCCGCCAGGATCACCAGCGCGAAGCGGTTGTGGACGTGCTCAAGGCAATCTTCGACGGTGACGCGAGCCAAGGGAGACCTCCGGAAAATCCTTCGAGGGAGAGAACCGCGGGGGCGTTCAAAAAGCACATCATTGTAGTTGGGGCGGCCGTCCTGTCAAGCGACCGTCCGCGTTTCCACTTGAAAGAGGTGACCCCGCGGCATACGCTTCCACAGACCAAGCAGCCTGGAGAGAGCCCGCAGCCATGCGCACCGTTCCGATCCGCTGGACCGAGCTCGAGACCGCCTTCGAGCGCAACTCCCCCGACACCGAGAGCTTCGTCAACGCCGCCACCGGCGAGGTGGTGGCCATCGTCGAGGGGCAGCCGGAGGCGGCGGAGTTGCGGGGCCGGGTGATCTCCGGCGGCGAGGGCTACATCCGGATCGAGCCGGCCTCGTCGCGGGAGCAGTACAAGTGGATGGAGCGCTTCGTGGTTTCCGTCGAGGACGAGGCGCTGCGCGAGCGGCTGGTGATCTCGATCGATGGCAAGGGGGCCTTCCGGCGCTTCAAGGACGTGCTCCTGAACTACCCGGCCGAGCGCGAGCGCTGGTTCAGCTTTCGCGCCGGGCTGCTCCACTGGCACATGCAGCTGTGGGTCGAGCGCGAGCAGATCGAATCGACCGAGCCGGCGCCGTGGGGAGCGGTCGAGGCGCCCGAGGAGAGCGAGATGGTGCTCGAGCGTCCGACGACCACCGGGGAGGGGCCGGGAGAGCTCCTGCGGCGCCAGGCCAAGGAGCTGATCGATCAGGTGCCGGCGGTGGAGCTGCCCGCGGCGATCGCCTTCCTCGACTTCCTGCGCGAGCGCGGCGTGGCCAACCTCGGGCGCGTCCGCACCATGCCGGTCAAGCGCACCGCGGCGTAGCGGTCCGGGTAAGCTGGTCGACGCTCTACCCGGCGGCCGAACGGGGCGGCGTCCAGATCCAGCCGTCAACGGAGAACACGTCGCGTCCCGCCTCGGGGAGCTGCCAGCGATCGCGCGCCCACAGGTGGGCGGTGTAGGCGCAGATCACCGCGTCGAAGAGGTGGTCGTTTTGAACTCCGCGCTCGCGCCACTGACCGGGGCCGAAGGAGAGGCCGGGCAGCTCGCCGAGGACCTTCGCGAGGCGGACGGCGGCCTGGGCGTGATGGCGCTTGTACGAGCGCGCGACGTTGGCGCCGAGGAGCTTCCAGAGGGTCGCCTTCGGGTAGACCTCGATCAGGTTCTCGTTCAACCGGTAGTGCGCGGCCAGGGCCCGGGTAAGAAAGGCGGCGCGGGCGGTCAGCGGGCCCATGCCCTGGCCAAGCGTCTCGCGCGGCAGGATCCCCTCCTCCTCGTGGAGGACGATATCGGTCGCGCGCTGGGTGTAAGGCGTGTAGGGCGGCTTCTTGCCGAGGACGGCGTGACCGTTGGCGCGCGCGGTGAACCACTTCACCGTCGGGTCGATGCAGTCGCTCATCCCCGGGCAGACCGGGACGCGGCAGCGGGCGCAGGCGGTCAGCGAGAGCGGCGCATCGATCGCCAGCACCGCGTCGCCCGCGTGCTCCTTCAGGAAGCCGACCAGCCGGCCGTCGAACCAGGGCTGCCCGTCGCCGGTGTCGTATTTCTCGACCACCACCCCGTCGGCCTGCGCGCGCAGGAGCGCCACCGCGGTGTGCTTGCCCTTGCCGCCCCCGAGGGCGACGCCGAGGAAGGTGCGGAAGGTGGAGCGATCGGTCGACACGCTGTTTCGACCATGACGCGAGAGGCAGGGCGCGTCAAGGCGATCGCCTCGTGTCGCTGCGGACGGGACGACTACGACTACGACTACGGCTACGTGACGAGCAAGAGCCAGCAAGAGGGCCCCCTCCACTGTTAAGCACCCCCCTCGTACTACCGGGGGTGCTACGTTGCGCGGGATGCGCATCGCCCTGCTCGTCCTCGCAGCGCTGCTCGGGCCAACCCTCGCCCGTGCGGAGAGCTATCAACCTGCGCCCGCAGCGTCGGTGGCAAGCTACCACGCCGCGCTGATGCCCTGCCGGATCACCCCGGGCCAGGGCGGGCGCGACAGCGTCGTCTGCCAGGGCGATCTGCTCGAAAACAAGACGCTCCGCGAGCTGGCGCTCCTCCGCAACACCATCTACGCCCGCTACGGCTGGGATGCCTTCCGCAAGCCGTGGCTGAAGGCGCACTTCCACGCGCAGCCGTGGTTCACGCCGAACCCGCGCTTCAGCTACAAGCTGCTCACCAACGCGGACCGCAAGAACGCACACTTCATCGGGCTGCGCGAGCAGTCGTTCACCGAGAGCGAGCTTTCGCGCCGCCAGGACGACATCGACGCCCGCTACGGACGCGTCTGGGCTGACGTCCCCGAGTGGGAGGCAGGCGGGAAGAAGGTGCGCGCCTGCGCCCGTCCGAAGGGCGTCGACGACGAGCGAGACCACGACGAGGACGCTTCGCGCGACTGCCGCTACCGGAAAGCGAAGTGGTACAAGGCCGACCCGAAGTTCAGTCGCGACACGATCTCGCAAGACGATAAGATCGAACTGGGTTTGCTCTCTCGCGCGCGTGGCCAGTTCGCGCTCGATGACGGCGCGCGCGAGGAGAAGGAGAGCGCCCTCGATAGGCTCCTCCCCGTCGCCGGGCTGCGCCAGCTCTCGATGCGCGACCTCCGCATCCTGCGGAACACGATCTATGCGCGGCGCGGGCGGCGCTTCAAGTCGAAGATCCTCCAGGAGCACTTCCAGGGAATGGGCTGGTACAGGCTGGATCCGGCCTACACCGACAAGCTCCTCACCGCCACCGACCAGCGCAACATCGCGCTCCTCAAGTCGGTGGAGAACGAGTTCGGCGGGCCGCTCAGCGACGAGGATTACCTCGCGGAGCCGGTCCTCGACATGGCCTGATGAAGCGGCGCCGCCCCGGGTGGGCGGCAGGAAGCGGGGCAAGTGTGCTGGAAAAAATCGAGCTGTTCCATGCCATCGCCGACGCGGGATCCGCGGCGGCACGGCGCCTGATGACCGAGCGGGGCCTGGAATCGCGCGTACGGATCCGCAACGTGTTCTATCCGGAGGTGGCGGCCGATCTCGCAGCACGAGGTGGCACGAGCACGCCGGCGGTGTGGGACGGAGAGCGGCTCATCCAGGGAACGGAAGCGGTGCTGGCCGCGCTCGCCGCGCTGTAGGTCATCCGCGCACGCGCGCGGGCAGGATCACCATCGTCTGGTCCGCCCACTGGAGGCGCTTCTGGATCGCGAAGGCGGTCTCGTTGTGGAGCAGCGTCTGGTACCAGCGCTCGCGCTGGAAGATCACCTGCCCGGCGAAAAAGGTGGTCTGCGCAAACTCCCGGGCCCCCGGGAGGCACAGCCGCTCCGCCTCGTCGACCGCGTCGGTGCCGATCGCGCTGCGGAACGTCGCAGGGACGCCGAGTCCCCGCGCCAGCTCGACGTATCGTTTCAGCTCCTCCTCGGTGCGCGCGCGCAGCGGATCGGTTGCATGGTGTCGGCGAGGCAGCGCGGGCAGAAGGCGCCCTCGGTCGACCGGTGATCGCACACCCGGCAGGCGAAGGTCGCTTCGCCGGGAGCGGGGCCGCCGGGAGGACCGCCGTCCTCGTCGCGTTGCGGGCGCTGGCGCTCGAAGCGGCGCTCCGCCTCCTCGGTGGCGTGCTGCACCGGGTCAACGAACTTCTGGAGCGTGAAGCGGATCGACATGCTGGTCGCATGGTAAGGCCGAAACGCTGCGCGGACGCTGCGCGGCGGGTGCTTAGCAGCGGAGGGGGCCCTCTTGCTGGCTCTTGCTCGTCACGTAGTCGTAGTCGTAGTCGTAGTAGCAGTCGTAGTCGTCCCGTCCGCAGCGACGGCAATCGAACTTCCTCCCGCAACAAATTCCTCCTGCCAACCGACCACCCTGGCCACAAAGGAGGATGCCCCTGCTGGCCTACCAGAAGCTCGACGTCACAGGCCATGGAGTTGCTGACCCG
>SHYY01000278.1 GCA_009692555.1 Myxococcales bacterium | reverse complement strand
GGCCACAAAGGAGGATGCCCATGCTGGCCTACCAGAAGCTCGACGTCACAGGCCATGGAGTTGCTGACCCGCATCGTGGAGATGCTCACGCGCATGTGCCGGAGAGGTGATCCCCCGCGCGCGAGTGCCCCTGAATCGACTACGACTACGGACTACGACTACGACTACGACTACGTGAGCGGAGGGACCCCCTTCTCCGTTAAGCACCCAGCCGCCGGGGACGGCTTGACGGCACCGTGCGGCGCGTGGACACTGCGCTCCAAAGCAAGGAGCGCGCATGAATCGCATCGGTATCTATTGCATCGCAGCAATCAGCCTGGGCGGGGTGGGGTGCGGGAGCGGAACGATGACCGGCACCCCCGACATGGCGATGAAGCCTTCGCCACCGATCTACGTCGAGGCGAAGGACAAGACGCAGACTCCGGCCAACTACAAGGACTGCGTCGCCGACCCCGCGGGTCCCGACAAGGAGACCGAGGTCGAGGGGCTGATCAAGGACTTCCAGGACGACAACCTCGTCGAGGGCGCGGTGATCAAGATCTACAAGACCGCGGCGGATGTCCCGGCCAACCCGATCGCGATGACCACCTCCGACAAGGACGGCAAGTACAAGATCAAGGTCCCGGCCGGCGCCCCCTACCGGCTGATCTACGGCAGCGAGGGTGGCAAGGCGATCTCCAATGGCAACCCGGTCGACACCATCGCCACCTACGAGTTCAACCGCGCCTGGAACGACAAGGAGCGCGTCGCGGTGAAGGTGTCGACGCGCGAGGCGATCCCCGGGCTGGTCAGCGTGATCCCGGACGTGACGCTGGGGGTGCTCGCGGGCAGCGTCCGCGACTGCAAGCGCAGCGACGTCGGCGGCGCGCAAGTGAAGATCACCGGGACGGGCAAGCTCAAGGACGGCACGGACTACAAGGCCGACGAGTTCACCTTCTACTTCGTGGAAGTGAGCGGCTCGACGCTGCCGACGCGGACGCAGAAGTGGACCGCCGCCAACGGCACCTTCGCGGCGCTGAATGTGCCGGCGCCCGGAACCGCGACGGTGACCGCGTACGGGACGATCGCGCTCGGCGGCAAGCCGGTGGAGCTGGGCAAGGAGACGGTGCCGCTCCAGCCGGGCGCGATCACGATCATCGAGATCCTGCCAAAGAACCTCTAGCGCCCCCTCTCCGCCGCCGCGGGGCCCCTTTGCTATAGTCCCCGCGTGCTCGCTCCGCCCTCCGCGACGGGTCGCCAGGTCACCCTCGAGATCGCCGCTGCCTTCACCTTCGCCACCGGCGTCGCGGCGGTGCTCTATCGCGTCGGGCTGCCTCCGGAGTGGTTCGGGGGCATCCTCGCCGGGCTGCTGATCTTCGTGCCGCTGTACATCCTCTGGAACCACGACCTCGCGCGCTACGGAGTGACGGTGCACCCGCTCCGCAGGAACCTGCTTCTCGTCGCTGCGGCCGTCGCGGCGATCTTCCCGCTGTTCCTCATCGGGTACCTCGGGTGGGAGCGAATCGCGTGCGCGCTTCCGGCGCTCCGTTCGCTGGCGCCCCTGCCCTGCACGCAGGCGTCGATGTGGTCGCGCTTCACGCCACGACTGCCGGCAGGCGCCCTGGAGCTGGCGGCGGGACAGCTCCTGGTGGTGGCGGTGCCGGAGGAGTTCTTCTTCCGGGGCTTCGTGCAGGGAAGGCTGGCGGAGGTGTGGCCCGCGCGGGGGATCCTCGGTGTCCCCGCCGGGCCGATCCTCGTCGCCGCGGCGCTGTTCGCGCTGTGCCACCCGATCGTGCAGGGCAACCTGGCGACGCTGGCGGTGTTCTTCCCCGGGCTGGTCTTCGGCTGGCTGCGGGCGCGCACCGGCTCGCTCCTCCCGTGCACCCTGTTCCACGCGCTCTGCAACCTCTATATTGAGTCGCTCCAGCGGAGCTTCTTCGGGTGAACAGCGTGCCGCGGGTCGCCGCCTTCTTCGACATGGACCGGACATTGCTGCGTTGCAACACGGGGACGCAGTGGATCCGTTTCCTGCGCCGGCGCGGCGAGATCTCGCTGTGGAAGACGGCGCGCGCGGTGTCGTGGATCCTGCGGTACAAGCTGGCGATCCTCGACATGGAGGCGGTGACGCGGGTGGCGATCGGCGACCTCGCGGGCGATCTCGAGGAGCCGATGATCGACAAGGCGCGGGCGTTCTTCGCCGACGAGGTGGTGAACGCGATCGCGCCGAGGGCGCTCGTCGCGCTCGAGCATCACCGACGGGAGGGGCACCTCGTCGCGATCCTCTCCTCGTCGACGCCCTACGTGGCGGAGCCGCTGGCGCGCCACCTCGGGATCGAGCACGTCCTGTGCACGCGGCTGCACGTCGCGGGGGGGCGGTTCGTCGGGACGCACGAGGCGCCGGCGTGCTACGGCGCGGGCAAGGTGCACTGGGCCGAGCGGTTCGCGCGGGAGCGCGACGTCGACCTCGCGGCGAGCTGGTTCTACACCGACAGCTACTCGGATCTGCCGATGCTGCTGCGGGTCGGTGTCCCCAAGGTGGTCAACCCCGATCCGCGGCTCCGGCGGCACGCGCAGCGGGCGGGGTGGCCGATGGAGGAGTGGTGATCACACCGGCGATGGCAGCGCTGATCGACCTCGCGCTCGAGGAGGATCTCGGACGCGGTGACGTGACCTCGGAGGCGGTGCTGGCGGCGGAGGCGACCGCGGGCGGAGCGATCATCGCCAAGCAGCGGCTGGTGCTGTTCGGGGTGGAGATCGCCGAGGCGGTGTTCCGGCGGGTCGACGTGGGGATCCGCTTCGTCCGGCGCGCGGGCGACGGGGAGGAGCTCTCGCCGGGCGACGTGGTGGCGACCGTCGATGGACCGGCGCGCGCGGTGCTCGGGGCGGAGCGGACCGCGTTGAACTTCCTGCAACGCCTCTCCGGGATCGCCACCCTCTCCCGGGCGTTCGTGCGCGCGGTGGAGGGGACGCGGGCGACGGTGGTCGATACCCGCAAGACGGCGCCGGGATGGCGGGCGCTCGACAAGGCGGCGGTGCGCGCGGGCGGTGCAGCGAACCACCGCGCGGATCTGGCGTCGGGGATCCTGATCAAGGACAACCACATCGCGGCGTGCGGATCGGTGGGCGAGGCGGTGCGGCGGGCGCGACGGCAGGCGCCGCACGGGCTGCGGGTGGAGGTGGAGGTGTCGACGCTGGCGGCGCTCGACGAGGCGCTGGCGGCGGGCGCGGAGGTGCTGCTGCTCGATAATGTTGCACCGCAGCAAGCGCGCGAGATGGTGGAGCGGGCGGCGGGGCGGGCGCTGATCGAGGTCTCGGGCGGGGTCCGGCTTTCCACGGTGCGGGCGTACGCCGAGGCGGGGGTCGACCGGATCTCGGCCGGGGCGCTGACCCACTCGGCGCCGGCGGTGGATCTCAGCCTGGAGATCGAGGTGCGGTCTGCCGGGTGACGACGCGCCGCCCCCGGCGGTGACCACGCGCTGGCTCGGGCGAGCGTGGCGATCGCTTGCGCGGTGCCGGTCGACCAACGACGAGGCGGCGGCGTGGGCGCGCGCGGGGGCGCCGCACGGGGCGGTGGTGGTGGCGGACGCACAGGAGGGCGGGCGCGGTCGCTTCGGGCGGGTGTGGCACTCGCCGCCCGGAGAGAACCTCTACTTCTCGACGGTGGTGCGCCCGCCGCTCTCGCCACGCGAGGCGCCGCCCCTGACCCTCGCGACCGCGGTGGCGGTGGCGGAGGCGATCGCCGAGGAGCTGGGCGCGTCGGGCGTGGTGGAGCTGAAGTGGCCGAATGATGTGCTGCAAGGGGGCCGGAAGGTGGCGGGGATCCTGGCGGAGATGACGTCGCGCACCGCGCCGGCGGATCGGGTGGATTTCGTGATTCTGGGGATCGGGGTGAATTTGAATACTTTGGAGTTTCCGGAGGAGCTGGCGGATCGAGCGACCTCGCTCGCGCGGGGAACAGGACGGGCGATCGATCGCGATGTCTTCGCCGCCTCGCTGTGCGCGCGCCTGGAGATCTGGCACGACCGGCTGGTCGCCGAAGGGCCGCCGCCGGTGGTGGCGCGGTGGAAGAGCTTCGCGCGGCTGTTCGGGCGCACCGTCACCGTCGACAACGGGCGTGCGCGAGTCAGCGGGGTGGCGGAGGATCTCGACCGCGACGGGGCGCTGCTGCTGCGCCGCGAGGACGGCGTTGTGGTGCGGGTGGTGGCCGGTGAAGTGAGTTGAGCTGAGCGAGGTCGGGGGGCCTACCCGGCCTGGAGCAAGGTCTGCTTCCGCGCCTGGTGGTAGTCCAGGAGCTGTCGGTTCGCGTCGTGCACCCTCGGCAGCGCCGCCAGCAGCCCCTCCACGTCGGCCGTCCGCAGCATGACGTAGAGATCCCCCTCGCCGACATCCGTGTACACGCGATTGCCCACGCAGCCGTGGGAGAGCGTGGTGCCGCCCGCCACCGCCGCCGGGATCGCCATGCAGGTCGGTCGCGGCAGCGTCGACGGGAGCGTGCCCCCGGCGGCCAGGGTCGCCTCGGTGAGCAGCATCGCCGAGCGGGTCGGCACGGCGAGCACGATCGCATCGGGCGGCACCGGCATCTCACCCAGCCGCGCGTAGACGATCGCCCCCGGCACCGTCGCCCAGCGCGGGATCCCTGGCACCTCCTCCATCTTCAAATAGCCGATCTGGGCCATGAAGCCGAGCACGTCGGTCAGCTCGTGCGCGCGCTCCGCGGGGAGGTCGATCCGATGGGTGTAGGCGCCGATCGGGCAGTTGTAGTGATCCGACGGCACCGTATAGAAGGCGCTCTTCCCGGCCGGCGCGCTGGCGGCGATCGACCAGAAGCTGCACCCCGACGGCACCTGCCCCATGAAGCGCCGCACGCCCGTCGGTGCGGCGTCGAGAAAGGCCACGGCGATCGGGGCGCGGTCGAGCGTCAGGACGCCTTGCAGGCGCGGCTCCAGTGATTGCCAGGCGTTCATGGGGCTCCTTGTCGCGGAAGTGCGAGGGAACAATGGGGGTTCTCGCCATTTGCGTCAACGTGGGGTGCTTAACGGAGAAGGGGGTCCCTCCGCTCACGGAGTCGGAGTCGTAGTCGTAGTCGATTCAGGGGCACTCTCGCGCGGGGGATGACCTCTCCGGCACAAGCGCGCGAGCATCTCCACGATGCGGGTCAGCAGCTCCATGGCCTGTCGCCGAGTGTCTTCCAAGGCGAGTTGCAGGACCGCAAAGGCATCCACGATCGCCTTGCACTCCATCGCGGAGCCCCGGGCGATGCTGTAGAAGCGGGCGCCATCCGGCG